>NZ_CP025628.1:207500-507500 GCF_003072465.1 Candidatus Kinetoplastibacterium sorsogonicusi | reverse complement strand
TGTGGCTTTGATACTTTTAGTGAAGCTCAAATGCAATTTGATGTTCGTTATTATTTAGTAGCAATACTATTTGTATTATTTGATTTAGAAATAGCATTTTTATTCCCATGGGCTGCTTCTAGCTCAGTTTTAGGTGATGTTAGTTTTTGGAGTGCCATAATTTTTATTGTTATTTTAGCTATTGGTTTTATATATGAATGGTTAAAAGGTGCTATTGATTGGGAATAATTTTATATAAAATACTTAATTTTTTAAGGTTTAATTAAAAATGTCTATAAGTAGTAGTTTTTCTGAAAAAGGTTTTTTGCTTACTAATGCTGATAAATTGTTAAATTGGGCTAAAACTGGTTCTATATGGCCAGTCACTTTTGGTTTAGCTTGTTGTGCTGTAGAAATGATGCATGCTGGTGCAGCTCGTTATGATTTAGATCAATTTGGTGTGATGTTTAGGCCAAGTCCACGTCAAGCTGATTTAATGATCATTGCAGGTACATTATGTAATAAAATGGCTCCAGCTTTGAGGAAAGTATATGATCAGATGCCTGAACCAAAATGGGTATTGTCAATGGGTTCCTGTGCAAATGGAGGAGGATATTATCATTATTCTTATTCTGTAGTAAGAGGGTCTGATAAAGTTGTACCAGTTGATATTTATGTACCTGGTTGCCCTCCTACTGCTGAAGCATTAATGTATGGTATTATACAGTTACAAAACAAAATTCGTTTAACTAATACTATAGCTCGCTAGTAATTAATATTTTTAATTAGACGAGAAGTAAATTTCTACATATATTATGAATAGCTTATTAAAACTAAAATCTATTTTAGAAAAAAATTTTACTAAAAATTCTACTATAGAGTGTAAATTCAATGAAATTACTTTAAATGTTTCTGAAAATCAATGGCTAGATACTTGTTTTTTTTTAAAAAATCATATAGAGCTAAATTTTGATGTATGTGTAGATTTATGTGTGATAGATTATCTTACTTGGAATCTTGAATCAAGAGAACTAGATAGCAAAGAGTTATCTACTAATATAGATAATAGGTTTTCTGTAGTAATTCATCTTTTATCTATATCTAATAATTGGCGATTGAGAGTTAAATCCAGTATAAAAGATAGTGAATTACCAAGTATAGAATCTTTAACTACATGTTGGCCTAGTGTTGGATGGTTTGAAAGGGAGGCTTTTGATTTATTTGGTATTACTTTTAATAATCATAATGATTTACGTAGGATTTTAACTGATTATGGTTTTATTGGGCATCCTATGAGAAAAGATTTTCCTTTATCTGGAAATGTTGAGATAACATACGATAAAAAGGCTAAAAAAGTAAAATATCAAAAAACAAATATTATTCCTAGAGAAATAACACCTAGAGTTGTTCATTATGATAATAAATTGAGATCAAATAATCATGGCAGAAATTAAAAGTTATACATTAAATTTTGGACCACAACATCCTGCTGCTCATGGTGTACTACGTTTAATTTTAGAGTTAGATGGTGAAGTTATTCTTCGTGCTGATCCTCATATAGGATTATTGCATAGAGCTACAGAAAAATTAATAGAACATAAAACTTATATACAAGCATTACCTTATATGGATAGATTAGATTATGTTTCTATGATGTGTAATGAGCATGCATATGTAATGGCTATAGAAAAAATGCTCAATATTGAAATTCCAATAAGAGCAAAATATATACGAGTAATGTTTGATGAAATTACTCGTATTTTAAATCATCTGATGTCACTTGGTTCTCATGCCCTTGATGTAGGAGCTATGGCTGTATTTTTATATGCTTTTAGAGAACGAGAAGATTTAATGGATTGTTATGAAGCAGTTTCTGGAGCTAGAATGCATGCTGCTTATTATAGACCAGGTGGGGTATATAGAGATTTACCAGATTCAATGCCTAAATATGGAGATTCTAGTAAATATAGAGGTAGTAAAGAATTCAAAAAAATGAACGAAGCTCGTTCAGGATCATTATTAGATTTTATATATGATTTTACCGAAAGATTTCCATCATGTATTGATGAATATGAGACATTATTAACGAATAACCCTATTTGGAAACAGAGATTAGTAGGTATTGGTGTTGTAGATCCTGATAGAGCAAAAGCGTTAGGTTTTTCGGGACCTATGTTGCGTGGATCTGGAATTTGTTGGGATTTGAGGAAATCTCAACCATATGAAGTATATAAAGATTTAAATTTTGATATTCCTATAGGCAAAAATGGTGATTGTTATGATAGATACCTTGTAAGAATTGCTGAAATGAGAGAAAGTAATCGAATTATACGTCAATGTGTAAATTGGTTAAAAGTAAATAAAGGACCAGTGATCATTAATGATCATAAAATAGCTCCACCTAATAGGATAGATATGAAATCTAATATGGAAGAATTAATTCACCATTTTAAGTTATTTAGCCAAGGATTTTGTTTACCTATTGGTCAGGTATATTCAGCTATTGAGCACCCTAAAGGTGAATTTGGGATTTATTTAGTTTCCGATGGAGCAAATAAACCTTATAGAATAAAAATAAGGGCACCTGGCTTTGCTCATCTCCAAGCTTTAGATGAAATGACAAGAGGTCATATGATATCTGATGCAGTAACAATAATTGGAACACAAGATATCGTTTTTGGAGAGATAGATCGTTAATTTATTAAATTTTTCAATTTATATTGGGATGTAAATTATGCTTTTGTCTGAACAAGCTTATAAAGATATTGATAAAGAAATATCAAAGTTTCCTATAGATAAAAAACAATCAGCAATTATTGCTGCTCTTGCGATAGCACAAAAAGAAAAAAATTGGTTGTCAAATGAGATTATAGAAGAAGTTGCTAATTATCTTAATATTCCAGCAATTAAAGCTCAAGAAATAGCAACATTTTATAATATGTTTAATACTTTACCTGTTGGTAAATACAAAATTTCAATTTGTACAAATTTACCATGTGCTTTACGTGGTTCTAAACAAGTTGCTAATTATATATGTAAAAGATTAAATACAAAATTTAAAGAAATTACTAAAGATAATAAATTTAGTGTTATTGAAACAGAATGTATGGGTGCTTGTGGGGATGCTCCAGTTATTTTGATAAATAATCAAAATATGCATATAAAAATGACTGAAGAAAAAATAGATTCACTATTAAATAAATTAGATCAAGATGAAGCATAAGAGAATTAAATATGAAAAAAATCGATTTACCTCCAAGTCTTTTGCCTAATATTTCTGATGATGTTACAAATTCTATGTGTTTACATAATAGACATATCAGCCCTCAAATTATGGCTAATCTTGATGGATATAATTGGAAAATAAATGATTATATAAATCGTGATGGTTATATAGCTTTAAAAAATATCATCAAAAATAATATCCTTCCTAATGAAATTATATTAGAAATAACTAACTCTGGACTTAGAGGAAGAGGAGGAGCTGGGTTTCCTACAGGTATTAAATGGGGATTTATAACAAAAGATACAAATATTAAAAAGTATCTTATTTGTAATTCAGATGAAGGTGAACCAGGTACTTTTAAAGATAGAGATATATTAAGATTTAATCCACATATAGTAATAGAAGGTATGATTATAGCTGCTTATGCTATGGGTATTGATATTGGTTATAATTATATACATGGAGAAATTTTTGAAGTTTATAAAAGATTTGAATTTGCAATTGAAGAAGCTAGAAATTTAGGATTTTTAGGCAAAAATATTTTAGGTTCTAAATTTAATTTTGATTTATATGCAGTACATGGTTATGGTGCATATATATGTGGAGAAGAGACAGCTTTATTAGAATCTTTAGAAGGTAATAAAGGTCAACCTCGCTTTAAACCTCCATTTCCTGCACAGTTTGGTTTATATGGTAAACCTACAGTCATAAATAATACAGAAACTTTTGCTGCTATACCATGGATCATTAGACATGGAGCACATTCATATTCAAAAATAGGTATAAATAATAGTACTGGTACAAAGATTTTTTCTATTAGTGGAGATGTAAATTTACCAGGTAATTATGAAGTGCCACTTGGAACCTCATTTATTGATTTATTAGGATTAGCTGGCGGAGTACGTCAAGGTAATACATTAAAAGCTGTTATTCCTGGTGGTTCTAGTTCTCCAGTATTACCTAGTCATATAATAAATAAAATTTCTATGGATTATGATGCAATATCAAAAGCAGGTTCTATGTTAGGTTCTGGTGCCGTGATTGTATTAGATCATACAAGATGTATGGTCAAATCTTTGATGCAATTATCTTTATTTTATGCTGAAGAAAGTTGCGGTCAATGTACTCCTTGTAGAGAAGGTACTTATTGGTTATATAATATAATACATAAAATAGAAATAGGTAAAGGCACTTTAGAAGATTTGGATCTTTTAAAATCCGTATCAAATAATATAATTGGTAACACTATATGTGCACTTGGTGATGCTGCTGTTATGCCTATTAATAGTTTTTTACAACATTTTTGGGATGAATTTGTTTACCATATTGAACATAAATCATGTTTAGTCCCTCAATATTTATAGAGTTATAGTGAAATGGATAACATAATGATTGAAATAATAGTAGATGGAGAAAAAATCAAAGTACCTAAGGGTACTACTATAATCAATGCTACAAATAAAGTTGGTAAATATATACCTCATTTTTGTTATCATAAAAAATTATCAGTAGCTGCAAATTGCAGAATGTGTTTAGTAGAAGTAGAAAAATTCAATAAACTATTACCTGCATGTTCTACTATTGTATCTAATGGCATGAATATCACAACATGTTCTGAAAAGGTTAAAATTGCTAGAAAAGGTGTTTTAGAATTTCTTTTAAGAAATCATCCATTAGATTGTCCAATTTGTGATCAAGGTGGGGAATGTACATTACAAGATATATCTTTCGAGTATGGTTCTTCTAAGTCTCGTTTATCATCTACTACTACTAAAAGAGTATTTATACATAAAAATTTAGGACCATTAATTTCAGCAGAAGAAATGAGTCGTTGCATTCATTGCAGTAGATGTATTCGCTTTAGTATAGAGATTGCTGGAACACAAGAATTAGGAATACTTAATAGAGGTGAGCATTCTGAAATTAGTTCATTTCTTAGTAGGAATATTGAATCTGAATTGTCAGGTAATATGATAGATATTTGTCCTGTTGGTGCTTTAACATCTAAACCATTTAGATTTTCAGCACGTAGTTGGGAATTAGCTCATAGATTTTCTATAAGCCCTCATGATAGTTTAGGTACTAATTTATTGATGCATGTTAAATCTAATCATATTTATCGTGTTACACCATATCAAAATGAAAAAATAAATGAATGTTGGATTAGTGATAGAGATCGATTTTCTTATGAAGGTTTAAATTGTAATGACCGGTTATCAAATCCTATAGTTAAAAATGTACATAATAAATGGGAAGATATTTCATGGGATCAAGCTTTTGATATTATAAAAGATAAATTTTCTAACATATTAAAAAATCATAGTGGTAATGATATAGGTTTTTTAGCTTCTAATTATTCGACATTAGAGGAATTATTATTAATTTCTAAAATTGCAAAATCTATTGGCTCTGATAATATAGATTTTAGGATAAAAAATTTAAATATAGATGCTAATAATAATATAGAAGGTATACCATGGTTGGGTATGCCTATATCTGAAATAGAAAATTTAGATAGAATTTTAATTATTGGTTCAAATTTACGTAATGATCATCCTTTATTAGCTCTGAAATTTAGAAAAGCCGTAAATAATGGTGCTAAATTATTTTTAGTAGATAGCTGTGAATACGAACATAATATTCAAGTAGCTGATAGAATTACAGTATCTCCTCTCAATATGGTAAATTCTATAGCAGAAATATGTATTGCTTTATTAGAGTTAAATAATATTAAAATTCCTGAATGCTTTATTAATATAAAAGTTAGCACAAATGCAAAAAATATAGCATTGCATCTTTTTCAAGGAAAAAATATTGGTATTTTTATTGATAATTCTATACTTGAATTATCTGATAATGGTAAATTATTAGCTAATTCTTATAAAATTTCACAATTGCTTGATGCAAAATTTGGATTTTTATTATCTGGTTCAAATACAATTGGTGGATATTTAGCCAATGCATATCCTATTAATAATAACAAAAATACAAATCAAATTTTAGAAAAAAAGCTAAAATCTTATATAATATTGCATGCAGAGCCATCTTTTGATTTTAATAATCCAGCAGAAACTTTAATGAATTTAGCTCAATCTGAATTTTCTATAGCTTTGACACCATATGCTTCTGAAGCTAAAAAATGGGCTAAAATGATTTTACCTATTGCTCCATTTAGTGAAACTTCTGGTACATTTATTAATAATTGTGGATATATTCAAAGTTTCAAAGCTGTAATTCTTCCATTTAAAGAAACTAGACCTGGATGGAAAATTCTCAGAGTTTTAGCTAATATTCTTGATTTAGATGGTTTTGAATATACTAGTTCTTTAGATATTAAAGATGAATTATTATCAAATGTTGATTTAAGTTTAAAACTTTCTAATAATGTTACTTCTTCTATAGGTATATCTAATGTAAAAGAAAATATTATTGAAAGAATTGCAGATATACCTATTTATAAAAAAGATCCTATAGTACGTAGAGCTAGATCATTACAAAATACAAAACAATCAGAAAAACCATGTTTTATAGCTAATAATTTAACTTTATCCAAATTAAAAATAAATAATTTTGGTAAAGTTAAAATTAATACAAAATATGGAACAGTTATTCTAGATATTCAAGAAGATAATAAAATAGCAAATAATTGTGTAAAAATATCTGCTGGATTTGAAGATGTAATTTTTATAAATAGCGCTTTTACTGATATTAAGTTGGAGTGCATATGATGATTTCAATTAATAATTTTTTTAATACAATATATGAAAAATTTATTTTTAATGAGCAAACTTTAAATTTATTTATATCGAAAATACAATATATATTTATTATTTCTATTATAATAATTTTATGTGTTGCTTATTTAACATATTGGGAACGTAAGCTATTAGCATTTTTACATGTTAGGATTGGTCCAAATAGAACAGGTATAAAAGGCTTGTTGCAACCTTTTGCTGATGTTTTTAAACTTTTAAGTAAAGAAGTTATACTACCTTCTGCTGCAAATAAATTTTTATTTATATTTGCTCCAGTAATTACTTTAGTATCTGCTTTAGCAGTTTGGGCAGTCGTACCATTTGGACCAGATATTGTTTTAGCAAATATAAATGCTGGTTTATTATATTTTATGGCAATTACTTCTCTTGGAGTATATGGAATAGTAATAGCTGGTTGGGCATCAAATTCTAAATACGCATTTTTAGCATCATTAAGAGCTTCTGCTCAAATGATATCGTATGAATTAGCTATAGGTTTTATATTAATAGTAATTTTATTAGTTTCTAAAAGCTTAAATATTTCTGAAATAGTTATTTCTCAATCTAAAGGATATTTTGCTAATTTAGGATTAAACTTTCTGTCTTGGAATTGGCTTCCATTATTTCCATTATTTATAATTTATATTATTTCTTCTATTGCAGAAACAAATAGGCATCCTTTTGATGTTGTTGAAGGAGAATCTGAAATTGTTGCTGGACATATGGTAGAATATTCTGGTGTAGGTTTTGCTTTATTTTTTTTAAGCGAATATGCTAATATAATTTTGTTATCATGTATGGCTTCCATTATGTTTTTAGGAGGATGGTTACCTCCTTTAAATATATTTCCATTTAATTTTATACCTACATGGTTATGGTTAGGAATTAAGACTTTTTTTATTATTTCTATATTTATATGGGTTAGAGCTACTTTTCCTAGGTATCGTTATGATCAGATTATGCGTTTAGGATGGAAATTTTTTATACCAATAACAGGTTTATGGCTTGTTATTGTTGCAATTTGGATAAGATCTTCTTTTAACATTTGGATATGAGTGTATTACATGATCAACAGATATATTTTTGTTATAAAAAATTTTTTAAAAAATCTTATCTTATTAGATTTTATAAAGGGTCTTATTATTACTGGAAAATATTTTTTCAAAAGAAAAATTACATTAAAATACCCTCAAGAAAAAACACCATATTCTCCTCGTTTTAGAGGTTTACATGCTTTAAGAAGATATCCTAACGGTGAGGAAAGATGTATTGCGTGTAAACTATGCGAATCAGTTTGTCCAGCTATGGCAATTAACATTGAATCAGAAATACGTCAAGATGGAACAAGAAGAACTAAACGTTATGATATAGATTTAACAAAATGTATTTTTTGTGGATTATGTGAAGAAAGTTGTCCAGTAGATTCTATTGTAGAAACACATATATATGAATATCATGGAGATAAACGTGATGATTTATATTTAACTAAAGAAAAATTATTAGCTATTGGAGATCTTTATGAAAATGATATTAATCAAAAAAAATTAGAAGATTCTAAATATCGCTAAATAAAAGAGTTTAATACTATGAATATTAATAATATTTTGTTTTATATTGTATCATTTTTTTTGTTATTTTCTAGTTGTATAGTAATTACTAGTAAACAACTGATTATATCTTTATTATTCTTAATATTAGTTTTTATCAATACATCAATATTGTGGATGACATTAGGTGCTGAATTTTTATCTTTATTATTAATAGTTGTATATGTTGGTGCTGTTTTAGTGCTTTTTTTATTTGCTATTATGTTAATTAATAATAAAGTTAAAAATTGTGGTAATAAAAGTACTTTGTTTTTTCAATCTTATAAATTTTATATTATAATCCTAGCTGTTATTATTTTTCTTGAAATGATAACAATTTTATCTAGCTTTATTTTTATAAAAAATGACATATATTTAATACAAAGTGTAAATAATACGCTAGAAATAGGAAAGTTAATGTATAGCAAATATGTACTTGCTATAGAGTTAGGTGCTATTATTTTATTTGTAGGTATGATAGCTGTAATTTCTTTAACTATTCAAAAAAATAAAAAATGTAATGTAAAATACAATGATATTGATGTTGCAATAAATACTAATGCTAAAGATAGATTAACAATAGTTAAAGATATAAATTTTAATAAAATTGACTAATAAGGTAAAAGAAATATGATGTTATTCAATTATTTAGTAGTAAGCCTTTTACTATTTGTTATTGGGATAGTAGGAGTTCTTTTAAATCGTAAAAATTTAATCGTGCTTCTTATGTCTATAGAAATAATTTTGTTATCTATTAATACAAATTTAATATCATTTTCTTCTTATCATAATGATATTGATGGACAGGTATTTGTATTTTTTGTTTTGACAGTTGCAGCAGCAGAAATGGCTATAGGCTTAGCTATGCTAATACTAATTTTTAGAAATTATAATGATATTGATTTTAATCAAATAAATCATCTTAAAGGATAATAGGCAGCATCATATAATGGATATTATTAATTTATCAAATTATTATTTAATAGTTGTCTTAGCTCCTCTAGTTAGTTCAATTATTCTTGGTTTATTTGGGACAGGATTTGTATATGATTTTATTAATAAAAAATATGCCAGTTTAATTGCAATATCAGGAATATTAATAGCATTTTTGTTTTCTTGTATTATTTTTTATCATGTATTAAATTATGGTGATATAGATATAAATTTATATAATTGGAATATCATTAGTAATACTACATTTAATATTGGGTTCTTAATAGATATATTGTCATCTATTATGATGATAATAATTACTTTTATTTCTTTAATGGTTCATATTTATACAATTGGTTATATGTATAAAGATGATGGATATCAGAGATTTTTTTGTTATATATCTTTATTTACATTTTCAATGTTAATGTTAGTGATGTCAAATAACATGGTTCAACTTTTTTTTGGATGGGAAGCAGTTGGATTAGTATCATACTTATTAATTGGATTTTGGCATTATAAACCTACAGCTGTACATGCTAACTTAAAAGCATTTTTAATAAATCGTGTAGGTGATTTTGGTTTATTATTAGGAATCATATTAATTTTTATTAATACAGATTCATTTTATTATAAAGACATATTAAATAATGCATCTTATATAGCAGCTAACAATAAAATTTTTATTCTATCTTATGAATTTTCTGTAATAAAATTAGCATGTTGGTTATTATTTATGGGAGCCATGGCAAAATCAGCACAAATTCCTTTACATTCTTGGTTACCAGATTCTATGGAAGGTCCTACTCCTATTTCTGCACTAATACATGCTGCAACTATGGTAACAGCAGGTATTTTTTTGGTAGTTAGATTATATATTTTATTTGAATTTTCAGATGAATTATTATCATTTATAACTATAATAGGATCATTAAGTGCTCTATTTATGGGTATATTAGGAATTGTACAAAATGATATAAAAAAAATTATTGCCTATTCAACTTTATCTCAATTAGGTTATATGATGGTAGCGATTGGTATTTCTGCTTATCCAATTGCTATATTTCATTTATTAACGCATGCATTTTTTAAGGCTTTATTATTTTTATGCGCAGGTTCAGTAATTATTGGTATGCATCATGATCAAAACATAAAAAATATGGGTGGATTATATAAATACATGCCTATTACTTGTATTACTTTTTTAATTGGTTCATTATCTTTAATAGGAATACCATTTTTTTCTGGTTTTTATTCTAAAGAAATTTTGATAGAAGCTATAAAATATAGTTCGATATATGGTGCTAATTTTGCTTATTATGCAACTAATTTAGGTATTTTAATTACTTCTATATATTCATTAAGATTATATATTATAGTATTTCATGGAAAAGAAAATTTTAGATCTATCAACTCAAACATTCCTCATGAATCAAAATGGTCTATTACATTACCATTGGTATTATTATCAATACCTTCTATATTTTTAGGTTTTTTTCTAGTCGATGATTTTATATTAAACAGTAATATAAATAGTTATAAACACCAAACTATGAATTTATTAAAATCAACATGGTTAGGAAATGTTAAATTTGCTATTCATGCTATACATGAAATTCAATTTTATTTGATAATATTAGGGTTATTAATAGTATTATGTAAATACAATTACATAAAAAATAAATCAATGAATTTATTTTCAATTAAAAAATTACATATTTTAAATAAAATTTTAAAAAATGGATATTATTTTGATTGGTTAAATGAAAAAATTTTAGTTCCTTTTTTCATAAAAATAGGTAATATTTTTTATAAAATATTTGACCAAAAAATAATAGATGGTTTTTTTGTTAATGGTAATATTGTATTAGTGAGATATTTTTATATGTTTTTAAGCAAGCTACATTCAGGATATATATATCATTATGCATTTTTTATGATAGCTGGCATTGCAATCATTTTATCTGTTTTACTTATTAAATAATAATTATGTCAATAGTTAATTTTCCATGGCTTACAGCTTCTATATTTGTACCAATATTATTTAGTGCTTTTATAATATTTTTCAAAAAAGAAGAAAATATTGCTAAAAATATAGCATTAATAGGATCTATAATTAGTTTTATAATAACTTTACCCTTATATTTGTATTTCGATATAAGCAATCCATATATGCAATTTACATATAAAGCTAAGTGGATTGATACTCTCAATATTAATTATCATATTGGCATAGATGGTATATCTATATTTTTTGTTCTTTTAACTGCTTTTATTAATTTTTTAGTTATTTTGTATGCATATAGAAAAGATGACAGTATTAATAATATTGCGCAATATTTAGCCTCATTTATGCTTCTTTCTGGTCTTATGGTAGGTGTTTTTGTTTCTTTAGATGCTATATTATTTTATATCTTTTTTGAATCTACATTAATACCAATGTATATTATTATTGGTATTTGGGGTGGTAAAAATAGAATATATGCAGCTTTTAAACTTTTTATTTATACTTTTTTTGGATCATTATTACTATTTATTTCATTATTATATTTATATAAAATATCTGGTACTTTTTGTATAATTGAATGGTATAATCTAAATTTAGATTACAGTTCACAAATTTTGTTATTTATAGCTTTTTTAATAGCTTTTGGAATAAAAATACCTATTTTTCCCTTCCATACTTGGTTACCAGATGTACATGTAGAAGCACCAACTACTGGATCTATTGTATTAGCTTCTATTATGTTGAAGTTAGGTGCATATGGATTATTAAGATTTTCATTACCTATTGTCACAGAAGCTTGTTTAAATTTATCTTGGATTATTACTATAATTTCATTAATCTCTATAGTATATGTAGGTTTAATAGCTATAGTACAAAAAGATATGAAAAAGTTAGTAGCTTATTCTTCTATTTCACATATGGGTTTTGTAACCCTAGGAATTTTTATGTTCAATGATTTTGGAATAGAAGGAGCTTTGATTCAGATGATTTCACATGGACTAATTTCATCTGCTATGTTTTTATGTATAGGTATACTATATTCAAGAAATCATTCTAGAGAAATTTCAGATTATGGTGGCATTACTAATACAATGCCAAAATTTGTAACATTTTTTGTTTTGTTTTCTATGGCTAGTGCTGGATTACCTGGTACAAGTGGTTTTGTAGGAGAATTTTTGATAATTATAGGATCTATGAAAAATAATATTATTATTTCTATAATTGCAGCTACTTCTTTATTAATAGGTGCCTCATATTCTCTTTGGATGCTAAAAAGAATAGCTTTTGGTTGCAATAATGTTGTCAATTTTCAAGATTTAGATAAAATTGAATTTTTCATTCTTGTAGTATTGTCTATATTAGTAATATATATAGGAATATATCCTAAACCAATAAACGAAATTTTTCATAATTCTGTACATAATTTATTAAATAATTTGATCGATAAATAAAAATTTACTAATGTTATTGTTAAAATAAACACTATGATACTATCCTATTTAGATTTTTTGCTCATATCTCCAGAAATTATATTATTTTTATTTGCTTCATTTACATTAATTATTAATATATTTTATGAAAATAAAAAAAATAATATTTTATTTTTTAGTATAATTTTTATTTTAATTATTCTTTTAATGATATTTTACTATCAATATATAAATAAATTATTCGGTACTGCTTTTTATGATTTACTAATTATTGATAAATTAACTTTATTTTTGAAATGTGTAACTACATTAGTAACATTATTATCAATTATTTATGGATATGATTATATAAAAAATAATATTGAAAATAATAAAGGAGAATTTTATGTATTAATAATGTTTGCTTTAATTGGACAAATGTTATTAATATCAGCTAATAATTTGGTAGTTATATATCTAGGTATAGAGTTAATGTCACTATCTTTATACCCATTAATTGTAATTCAAAAAAATAATAAATTAGCTATAGAAGCAGCTGTAAAATATTTTATTTTAAGTTTGTTATCATCCGGTATTTTATTATATGGATTTTCTATATTATATGGAATAACTGGAACTTTAGATATCAATTCCATGTTTACAAATATATCTAATTTTAATAAATTATACAATTTTTCATTTACTTTTATTATTATAGGATTAATTTTTAAATTAGGTATTGTACCTTTTCATATGTGGATGCCTGATGTATATCAAGGTGCGCCTACAATTATTACTTCTATAATAAGTTCTGGTCCTAAAATAGCCATTATAACTATACTTTTTAGATTATTAAATTTATTTATAGAAGTAGATAAAGATTATATTTCTACAATAATATTATATTTGTCTATTGCATCAATTATTTTAGGTAACATATTAGCTGTTATGCAAAGTAATTTTAAAAGATTATTAGCATATTCAGCTATATCCCATATGGGTTTTGTTTTATTAGCATTAGCTAACAATAATATAGAATTTGCTTTATTTTATTTAATATCATATTTATTAACATCTATACCATGTTTTGGAATAATTATGTATTTATCATATAAAAATTTTGAATTCCAAAATATTCGAGATTTTAATAAATTATATAAATATAAACCATTTCTATCATTTTATATTTTAATGATAATGTTATCAATGGCTGGAATTCCTCCTATGATAGGATTTTATGCAAAATTAATAATTTTTAAAAATTTAATTGATTTTGGTTACACATATATAACATTGATTATTGCAATCTCTTCTGTAATAGGTGCTTATTATTACCTGAATATTATTAAAATAATGTATTTTGATAATATTCAAAGTAACTATGATGGTATTTTGAATATTAAAGATAAAAATAATTTTCATTTATCTAAAATAATTTTATTATTGAATTTTGTTTTATTATTAATAATAAGTATATTACCTAATTTATTACTTGTTACTATAAATAAATTATATTTGTAATATATTTTATATATATAATTTTTCTAAAAAGTTACAAATATAATTTACTTGTAACTTTAAATTTTCATTATTTAATAATATTTCTATTTTATTATCTTTCTTAAAATTTAGGTTATATTCTTTATTAAAAGATATAAGCTTAATAATTTTAGTTGATAATGAATCTATATTTGACTCAGATATTTGTATTATAGCTTTATTTTTATTTAAATTAATTTTTAATATACCTAATTTATCTCCCAAAATTCTAATTTGATGTGCAAATAATAAATTATTTGTATATTCTGGAATTTTACCAAATCTATCTATTAATTCATATTTAATTTCTAATATACCATCTAAATTATTTGTATCAGATAATCTTTTGTAAATAGATAATCTTGAAGAAACATCATTACAGTAATTTTCACTAATTAATGTCGGTACATTTAGATTTACTTCACAATTTGATGTAAGTAATATATTTTCGCTGCTAATTGATTTTGTATTTTGTAAATCTTTAATTGATTGATCAAGCATTTCATTATATAGGTATAAACCTATTTCTTGAATATTACCAGATTGCGAGTCTCCTAAAATTTGACCAGAACCACGAATTTCTAAATCATGTATAGCTAAATAAAATCCTGAACCCAAATTTTCCATATTTTTAATAACATCTAAACGTTGTTGTGCTTTTTTATTGATTTGATCATCATCAGGTACAATTAAATATGCATATGCTTGATGATGTGATCTACCTACTCTACCTCTTAATTGATGCAATTGAGCTAATCCTAATTTATCTGCTCTATTTATAATAATTGTATTAGCATTTGGAATGTCTATACCATTTTCTATTATTGTAGTACATAGCAGAACATCATATTTTTGTCTATAAAATCCTTGCATGGTATATTCTAATTCTTTTTCTGGTAATTTTCCATGTACAATACCAATTTTTATTTCTGGCATAATAGATTTTAAAATAGATTGTTGTGCATATATTGTATCTATATCATTATGTACGAAATAAATTTGACCTCCTCTATTTAATTCTCTTGTTAATGCCTCTTTAATATTATCTTTATAATTTTTTCTAATAAAAGTTTTTATAGATAATCTTTTTTTTGGTGGAGTAGAAATAATAGAAAAATCTTTTATTCCTTCTAATGTCATACTTAAAGTTCTTGGTATAGGAGTAGCTGTTAATGTTATTATATCTATATCTTTTTTTAATTCTTTTAAAGTTTCTTTTTGAGCTACACCAAATCTATGTTCTTCATCTATAATTAATAAACCTAAATTTTGAAATTTTATTTTCTTTGATAAAAGTTTATGAGTACCAATAATTATATCTACTTGCCCTTTATTAATTTTAGATATGGTTTCTTGATTTTCTTTTAAAGTTTTAAATCTAGATAGTTCTATAATATTTACAGGCCAATTAGCAAATCTTTCAGTAAAAGTTTCCATATGTTGTTCAGCTAATAATGTTGTAGGACATAAAATAGCTACTTGTTTATTATTAGCTACTGCAACAAATGCAGCTCTTAATGCTATTTCTGTTTTACCAAAACCTACATCGCCACAAATTAATCTATCCATAGGTTTTTCAGATTGCATATCTTGCAATATCGAATCAATTGCTGATAATTGATCAGGAGTTTCTTCAAAACCAAAAGAATCACAAAAAATTTTATAATCTTGATCTGGAATTTTAAATTGAAATCCTTTTTTTATAGATCTTTCTGAATATATACTTAATAATTCAGCAGCTATATCTTTAATTTGTTTTTCAGCTTTTAATTTAGACTTTTTCCATCTATCAGTACCTAAATTATTAATTATTAAAGAATCCTCATTTAATCCTTGGTATCTAGATATTTTATTCAAATTTTGAATAGGCACATATAAATTATTTTTATTTGCATATTCTATTTTAAGAAACTCAGTTTCTTGATTATCTATACTTACATGAACCATACCATTATAAAGTCCTACACCATAATCTATATGTACTATTGGATGACCAATTTGAATTTCTGAAATATCTTTATATATATTACTGTAATTTATTTTTTTAGTATCTTTATTATTATGTATATTTTTTTTATGAAATTTGTTAAATATTTCATATTCACTAACGAATATAATATTTAAATGTTTTAAATAAAAACTATTATAAATATTTAACTTAGATAAAATTACATATTTTTTAGAATTTAATGCTTTTTTGATAGAATCAACTTCTTCATAATCAATATTGTAATCATTTAATATTTTTAAATAAATTTCATATTTTCTTTCAGAAGAAAAAGAAAATATAATTTTTTTACCCTCTTTAGTTATTTCATCAATTTTTTTAATAATATCAATATCTTTAATATCTTTTGAAAATTTGTATTTATCTAATAAATTTTTAATATTTTCATTATTAATATTTTCAAAAATTAATAGTTTAAAACTATATAATATATCTATAAATTCTTGTGTTTGTAAAAAAACTTTACTTGGTTTTAGTGCTGGCAGTTCAATATTATTTTTTAAAAATTCATATCTTGAATTGACATTATCAAGAAATTGAATAATTTTATGTTTAATATCATCATTAACAATACATAATGAATTTTTATTAATATAGTCAAATATTGTTGAAGTATTTTCAAAAAAAAGTGTTAAATAATATTCTATTCCAGGAAAATTATTATTATCACTAATTGATGTATATGGAATTGTTTTGGATGGATTCCAAGAAAATTCTTCTCTTAGCTTAGTTCTAAAATAATTTTTAGAATTATTATCTAAAGGAAATTCATGTCCAGGTAAAATATTTATTTTTTCTATTTTTTTTATACTTCTCTGTGTTTCTATATCAAATGTATAAATAGTTTCTATAATATTATCAAATAGATCTATTCGATATGGATATATTGATCCCATAGGAAATATATCTACAATATTTCCTCTAATACAAAATTCTCCTTGTTCTATAACTTTTTTAGTATGTATATAATTTGCTATAATTAACTGATTTTTTAATAATTCAATATTCAATTTATTGCCAATTTTAAAATAAAAAGTATATTTAGCTAAAAATTCAGGAGGACATAATCTATGCATAGCTGTAGAAATTGATAATATTAATATATCAGTTTCATTATTCATTAATGAATACAAAGTTTTTAAACGATTTGATACTATATTTTTGCTAGGAGAAAATGCTTCATAAGGTAAAGTTTCCCAATTATCTAAATATTTTATATTTGCATCAATAAAAAATAGCTTAATTTCGTCCATTAAACGTATAGTTTCTAATTGATTACTTGTAAATATTACAATTGGTATTTTTTTATTATATATAGATGCAATTTGTGATATTAACCATGAATCTCCTGATAAAGATGGTTTAGAATATGAAAAATGTTTATGTTTTTTTAAATTTAAAATAATATTGCTAACAATTTTATCTTGCATATTAATGATCGATATGTTTATTATAAGGTTTTTTAAATAAAAATTATATGAATAATTCTATAGTTGCAATAGTTCCTGCTTCTGGTATAGGCCATAGGGCTTCAAATGAACAAAATGATATACCTAAACAATATAAAAAAATTGCAGGCATTCCAATTTTACGTCATACAGTTACGAAACTTTTATTAGATTCTAGAATATCACATGTTAATGTAATTATTAAACAGGATGATTGTTTTGCAGAACAAATACTAGATAACTTAAATAAAGTTAATATTATCAAATGTGGTGGTAAACGTCGAATAGATACTGTATATAATGCAATAAATTTAATAAATTTAAATAAAAATGACTGGATTATAATACATGATGCTGTTCGTCCAGGATTTTCTATTAATTGTTTAACTAAATTTATAGATCAATGTTTATATGATAAAGTAGGTGGAATATTAGCTATTCCAGTTATAGATACTATTAAAAAAGGTAGCATTAGAGTACATCATACTATTAATCGTGATGATCTATGGTTAATACAAACACCTCAAATGTTTAGATTTGGCTTATTAAAAAAAGCACTATCTATAGCTATACAAAATAACTTACCTGATATTACTGATGAGGCGTCAGCTATAGAATACATAGGACATAATCCTTTAATAATAAAAGGTAGTATAAGTAATTTTAAAATTACATGGCCTGAAGATTTTGCATTAATGGAGAAATTATATGGATTTTAATATAAGAATTGGTCAAGGATTTGATGTACATAAATTAGTTAAAGGAAGAAATTTAATAATAGGTGGAGTTGATATACCATATCATAAAGGTTTATTAGGACATTCTGATGCAGATGTATTGTTACATGCAATTAGTGATTCTTTATTAGGTGCAGCTTCTATGGGAGATATAGGACAATTATTTCCTGATTCTGATTTAGAATATAAAAATATAAATAGTAGAAAAATACTTAAAAATATATGTGATCAATTAAAAAATAAAGGATTAAAAATTATTAATATAGATGCAACAATACATGCTCAAGCACCTATGATGAAACCTCATATACCTTTTATGATTGAAAATATTTCAAAAGATTTGAATCTTTCTTACAATAATATTAATATAAAATCTAAAACAAATGAAAATCTAGGTTATATTGGTAAAAGTAAAGGAATCGCTGCAAGCGCAATTTCATTGATTTCTTACAGCAATTCCTAATTTTAATAATAAAAAATTATTGCAATGTATTTACATATATAGATAATGATCTTATTACAGCAACAATTCTACCAATATTTTTAAGATTTTCTTTATCTACATCATTAGATTTTATTAAATTATTATAATGAGATATAGTACAAAATCTACACTTACCTATTATTGAAGCTGCAAGAACAAATTGTTCAAATCTATATTTTTCAATATTACTGTTTGATGTATAAGAACTCATTCTAAAATTTGGTTGCCACTGTTCTGTATTATTAGTATCTACCATATGTACATATTCGTACCATGTATTAGTCATTCCCATAATCAATGCAGCATTGATAGCAGCTTTTGCATCTAGTTCATTTAGCTCATCTTGAAAAATTTTAATTAATATTTTATTTCCTATAGTACAAGCAGCAGATAGAGATATACCCATCACATCATTTCTTGGTAAAGATGATCTAAAAACTATAGAATCTAAATTAAGATATAAATCTTTATCAATATTAGGAAATTGAAATTTTATCTTTTCTAATAAGTTCATTATTATATTCTTATAAAGTATTGTCACCTATTTGACGATTGCAAGCACATAATTCTTCAGTTTGTAATCCATCTAATATACGTAAAATTTCTTCTGGATTTCTACCAACACTTAAAGTATTTACTGAGACATGTTGTATAACATTATTGGGATCTATAATGAAAGTTGCTCTTAAAGCTACTCCAGCACTTTTTTCTCTTATTCCCAATTGATCTATTAAATTACCTGTTATATCACTAAATTGATAGTGAGAGATGTTACTTAAATCTTTGTTTTCTCTTCTCCATGCTAATTTTACAAATTCATTATCTATGGAACCACCCATTAAAATTGCATCACGATCATGAAAATTATTAACAAGTTTATCAAATCCTATTATTTCTGTTGGGCAAACAAATGTAAAATCTTTAGGATAAAAATAAATAATTTTCCATTTATCTGGGAATGAACTATCTGTAATTTCTTCAAAAGCAGAGACTCCATTTTCTTCATATTGAAGAAATCCAGGTTTAACACCAATTACTTTGAAAAACTCAAGTTTATCACCAACTGTTTTCATAATAAAACTCCTTTTAAAATTTACATAATATTCTATTAATTATATATAGTTAAATTATATATAGTTATTATTAAAAATACCTAATAATAACTATAACTTTTAATACTGTAGTTTCTACATATGTATCTTTTATATAAAATCAATAAAAATTGTTATACTTATAACTGTTTTTATTAATATAATAAATATCACAATAATATTTATTATATTATCATCTCTTAAATTATAAAATAACAATTTTTAATATGAAATTTAATTTGTTAGCTTTTGAATCATCATCTATGTTTACTAGTGTTGCCTTAATAAAAGGTAATTCACATATTTATCAAGAATTTAATATGTGCAATGATAATTTAATATATAAACATGCAGAAAACATTATTCCAATGGCATCTAAATTATTAAATGATGCTAATATTAATATAAAAGAATTGACATTATTATCTTTTGGAAATGGACCAGGAAGTTTTATAGGTACCCGTATAGCTTGTGGGATAACTAATGGTATATCATTAGCTCTAGATATTCCAATTCTTTCTTTTTCTTCACATGAAATTATGTTAGAGGAAATTCATATTGAAAAAGAATCGATAATTTTTATCGCCTCAGAAGCTGGTAATGATGAAATTTATTTTTCTATCTATAGTGCTTATAAAAATTACAAGCAAAATATATTTTTTAAACAATTACAAGAAATAATATTAATTTCTATAAAAAAAATTAATGATTTTATTCAAAATTTTGATAAAAATAATGATTTCATAAATTTCAATAAAATTATTATTGGTAACGCTTTTAGTAAACATAAAGATCTGTCGTCATTATTTACAAATGCACAGTATATTAATATATATATTCCTAAAGCTAAATATTTAGCAAGATTATCTAAAAAAGTATTTTTTCAGAGTGATAAATTACCTATTAATTCTAATTTACCTATATATATACGTAATAAAATAGCATTTACTATAAAAGAACGTAATGATTTAAAATTAAATCAAATATAAAAAAATAATGAAAAGAAAATCGAAATTTATAATATCTTCAATGGTACAAAATGATATTAATGATGTATTAATTTTAGAAAATAAAATACAAAAATTTCCTTGGAGTAAACAAAACTTTATAGATGCTTTACTATCTTCTTACTATTCTAAGGTTATAAAATATAATGATATAATAATAGGATTTATAATTGCTATGTTTGCACCTGATGTAACTGATATATTAAATCTAGGTATAAATAATAATTTTAGAAGACAAGGGTTAGCAACTAAAATACTAAAATTATGTGAAACTCAATCTTTATTATTAGGTAATAACATTTTAATAATAGAAGTTTGTAAATCTAATTTAGATGCTATTAAATTTTATAAATTTCACAATTTTTTTCATATAGGTACTAGATTTAATTATTATAAATGTAAATTGAAAAATATTAATTATATGGAAGATGCATTAGTTATGAAAAAACTAATTTATTAAAAATTATTTAGGTATTAATATGAAATACATACTAAATGATTTACAAAAATTATGGTTAAAAGAATTAGGTATTTCAGAATATTTTTTAAAAACTAAAAATATTAATAAATCTGCAAAATGTAGTCAGCAATATTTAAAAGAAAATAGTAATAAACTAAAAATACTACAAGAAACTGTTAATCATTGTAATAAATGTCAATTAAATAGATTTCGTAAAAATACTGTTTTTGGTATAGGTTTAATATATAAACCAGAAGTTTTTATTATAGGAGAAGCTCCAGGAGAAAATGAAGATCTTATGGGCTTACCTTTTGTAGGTAAATCTGGTAAATTATTAGATAATATGTTGAAGACTATAAATCTAAGTAGAGATAAAAATATTTTTATTACTAATATAATAAAATGTAGACCACAAAACAATAGAAATCCTAAAGAAGATGAAATACAATCTTGTATTAATTATCTTCATGAGCAAATAAAAATAATTCAGCCTAAAAAAATTTTAATTTTAGGAAAAATTGCTGCTAATAATATTATAAAAAAATATGAAAAAATTTCAAATATAAGGGGAAAAATTTATAATTATGAAATTTCTAAATCATATAAAATACCAATAGTAGTTACCTTTCATCCTTCTTATTTGCTTAGATATCCAGAAGAAAAAAAATTAGCATTATTAGATTTAATTTTATTAAATAAAATATAATGAATATTATAAATTCAATGAAAATTAATCAAAAATAAACTAACATTTTATACAAAGTATTCATAATATGAGCTCAAGTAATAAAAAAATAGATGATTATAAAAGAATAGAATTTCTAAGAAATGAAATTAATAAACATAATATATTATATTATGTTTATGACAATCCTGTTATTGATGATCATGCATATGATGCTTTAATGAAAGAACTAATAGCATTAGAAAGTAAATATCCTGATTCAGTAAATTCATATTCTCCAACACAAAGAGTAGGAGGATCTCCAGTTTCATACTTTAAAAATATTAAACATTCTATTCCAATGCTTTCATTGAATAATGCTTTTAATATAAAAGAAGTAGAATCATTTGATCAACGTATGATGAAATATATTGATCAATACAAGTTTGATTCTAATATAAATAAATATTTTTGTGAATTAAAATTAGATGGATTAGCTATTAATATTAGATATATTAATGGTATTTTGGAATATGCTTCTACAAGAGGTAATGGTTTAATTGGAGAAGATGTTACATCTAATATAAGAACAATCAAATCTATACCATTAAAATTATCTGGAACGCCTCCTAAAATATTAGAAGTTAGAGGAGAAGTCATTATGGAATATAATGACTTTCATAAACTCAATCAATATCAAATTAGTATTGGTAATAAGCCATTCGTAAATACTCGTAATGCTACTGCTGGTACTATAAGGAATTTTGATCCAAATATTACTTATCAAAGATCATTAAAATTTTTTGCTTATGGATGTGGTTTAATTGAAAATAATGATAAATTTTATGTATCTTCAGTAGATGATCAATGTAATTTATTAAATTGGTTATCTTCGTTTGGTATACCTGTAAATGTTAAATACAGTAGCTATGCAAATACTATTGATGAATTAATTAATTTTCATAAAAAAGCTTATGATTTAAGAAGGAATTTACCATATGCAATTGATGGAGTAGTATATAAAATTAATTCTTTAGAATTACAAAATAAAATAGGTTTTTCTTCTCGTGCACCAAAATTTTCAATAGCTCATAAATTTTTAGCAGAAGAAGCAATAACTAAATTATGGAAAATTGAATTTCAGATTAGTAGAACTGGAATAGTAACACCTGTTGCTAAATTAGAACCAATTTTTGTTGGAGGTGTAAATATATCTAGTGCAACACTACATAATGAAAATGAAATTATTCGTAAAGATATTAAAATAGGAGATTTTGTTATTGTTAGACGTGCTGGAGATGTTATACCTGAAGTTGTAGGTCCAGTTTTAAATTTAAGAAATAAAGTAGAAGATTTTCATATGTTAAATTTTTGTCCTATATGTAAATCTAAAATTGTTAAATTTACAGGCGAAAATGTATATCGTTGTACTGGTAAATTATTTTGTAAAGCACAGTTAGTACAACAATTATTACATGCTTCTAGTCGTAATGCACTGAATATAGTTGGGTTAGGTGAAAAAATCATAAGTCAACTTGTAAATAAAAATATTGTGAAATCTATTACAGATATCTTTAATCTTTCATTAGAAAATTTAATACAATTGGATAGAGTATCTAATAAATTAGCAGAAAAAATCTTATTATCTATAAAAAAATCTAAAAATACTAGTTTAAATAAATTATTATTTGCTTTAGGAATTGAACACATAGGTGAACATATTTCTAAAGAATTATCCAAAAAATTTAATAATTTAGATGATATTATTTCTGCAAAAGAAGAGGAATTACTCTCAGTAAATTGTATAGGAAAAGTTGCTAAAGAATCTATTCTTACATTTTTTTCTATACCTGAAAATATTAAAATTGTTAAAGAATTAGAAAAAAATGGAGTAGTTATTTCTAAAATTTCTAATAAAATTTTAAAAAATTCAATCTTTAAAGATAAAATTATAGTCTTGACAGGAAAAATTGAAAATTTATCTCGAGTAGAAGTAGAAAATATTGTAAATAATTTAGGTGGCCGAGTTAATAATTCAATATCAAAAAATACATCTTATTTAATATATGGTAATAATTATGGTGAAAAATTTTATAAAGCTGACCAATTAGGCATTAAAAAAATTTATTACAAAGATTTTTTAAAAATGATTTAGATATATAATTTAAATAATTTTAATAGAAAGAGCATGTATATATTTAGGGAATAAATCAATTAGTGCATTATATACAATTTTATGTTGATCTATAATATTTTTATCATCAAATAATTTTGAAGTTATTTTAATGCAAAAATGACCAGCAATATTACTATTATTTAAATGATTCTTATGTTTAGATGATTCATCTATTATTTCAAGATATGATGGTGATAATTGCTCAAGTCTTTTTTTTATTTGCTGAATAGTATTATTTATATCTTTCATATTAGAATCATTAATTTTTTATTAAAAAATAATATTGTAACATTGTAAAAATTAAAGTTATTAATATAATTCCACAAGTTTTAAAAAATATCCATTGAGATTCACTAAAATAACCAGAAAATGCTATAAATATATTAATTATAGATAATAATATAAAAAAACCTATCCAACTTATATAAAGTTTATTTACTATATGAATATCAATTATATTTATAAAAATATTATTTTTATAAATATAATTAATATATAAATATAAACTTAATAAAATATATATAAAAGTTGGTTTTAATTTTATATATATATGATTTTTTGTATATAGTGTTAAAATTCCAAATATAAGTATGACCGCAAAGCTGATAATATTTAATATATCAAAGGATTTTTTACTAACTAATATAAATAACATTTGACATAATGTAACTAACAAAATTAATTGAGTAGTAATATAAATATCTTGATAGTATTGATAAGATACTAAAATTGTAGTTAAAGGTAACAAATAATTTAAAATTTTTAATGGCATAATATTAAATATAAATTATAATTTATGTTTACAAAATTTTTTTATAGGGCATGATATACATTGTGGCGTTTTTGCTTTGCATATATTTCTTCCAAAATTTAACAAAACATTATGAGCATTTTTTAGAAATTGCTTAGGTACATTATTAATTAAATCTTTTTCGACTTCAATTAATTTATCTGAATCACTTATTCCTATTCTCCTAGATACCCTAAATACATGAGAATCTACTGCAATAGTACTATACCCAAAAACTTCATTTAATATTAAATTTGCAGTTTTTCTGCCAACACCTGGTAATTTTATTAAATCATTAAAATTATTTGGTATATTACTATTAAAATTAGTAATCAATATTTGACATAATTTTATAATATTTTTAGATTTTATATTATATAAACCAACATTTTTTATATATATTTTGAGTTTTTCTTCTCCCAAATTGATTATGGATTCTGGACTTTTATGATAATTAAAAAATTTAGAAGTAGCTTGATTAACTATTTCGTCATTAGTTTTAGCTGACAAAATAACGGCGATTAACAATTGAAATTGATTAGTATAATTTAATCTTATTTTTGTATTATTAAATATATGATTTAATATATAAAATATATTGTATATATTTTTATTCATATTATTAATTAATCTTTTAATAATTTATTTTTCATTAAACTTTGTTGTTGAAAATTTTTTTTCATACGTATTAGTTTATTATTGTACCTAGATCTAGATAAATCAGCATGTTTTTTAGTCCATTTTCTGTTTATGTTTTCTAAATTAATACAACTAACTGGACATTTATCTACACATAATCCACATCCTGTACAATAATCTGTTATTATTATATGCATTCTTTTATTTGCTCCTAAAATTGCATCTGTAGGACATTCAGCAATACATATTGTACATCCTATACATTTTTCTTCATCAATAGATGCAACATTAAAAATTTCAGGACTACCTCTACTTGAATCTAATGCAATAAATTCTTTATTAAGTATTTTAGATATTTTTTTTATAGTATGATCACCACCTGGAGGACATCTATTTATAGATTCTTTATCATTAACTATTGCATTTGCATAAGATAAGCAATTATCGTAACCACATTTAGTACATTGTGTTTGAGGTAATATTTCGTCTATTGCTTTAATTAAAGGGTTTATCATTGCCAATATTTTTCAAAAATTACATGACCTATTTTATTTAATCTACTTGTTTGAAAATTTAAATTTTTAAGAATTAATCTCATATCATTTACTAAAGATGGATTACCACAAATCATCATACTAGTATTTTCAGGAGTAATTTGTTCGTCTAAAAATTTATTTATTTCACCTGTATCAAATAATACTGTTAATCTTTTTTTCATTATAAATGTATTTTTTTCTTGAGTCACTATAGGTTTATATATAACTAATTTTTTATTTACATAAGATAATATTTCTTGTTTATATCCTAATTCATTTTCATACTTTACTGTATGTATAATAATAATTTTTTTAAAATTTGACCATATTTTATTATTTCTTAATATTGAAATATATGGAGATAAACCAGTACCAGAAGCTATAAGTAGTAGATTTCTATTTGGCATAATATTATCTATTGATAAAATACCATATGATTTTTTATCAATAAAAATTTCATCGTTTGGCATCAATTTAGCTAAAAATGGAGTTAAATAACCATTATTAATTACATTATAATAAAATTCTAAATATTTTTCTTTTGGAGAACTTACTATGGAATATGCTCTAAATATATTATTATTTTCAATTGACAAACCTAATCTAGTAAATTGTCCAGGTGTAAATTTATGAAAGTTATTGTTGGTTATAAAAATAGAATATAATTTATTAGGTATCCATGTATATATTTTTTGTACTTTTTCTATAGAAAATTCCATAATATTTCTTATTTAAAATTATTTTTGCTTTAAATATTTAATTTTATCTTCTACCCCATTCCATTTATCAGCATCAGGTAAAGGATTTTTAGATCTAGTAATATTTTTAAACTTTTTAGATAATTGTTTATTAATTTCTATAAAATTAATCATATTTTTAGGTAAATCTTCTTCATGAAATATTGCATTTGCTGGACATTCAGTAACGCATACTGCACAATCTATGCATTCTTCAGGATCAATAACTAAAAAATTTGGTCCTTCACGAAAACAATCTACTGGGCAAACATCAATACAATCTGTGTATTTACAATTAATACAATTGTCTGTTACTACATGTGTCATTTTTAATATGCTCCATTTATTAAAATATAATAATTATTATGTTTATTATTATTATATTGTTAGTATAATTTATATTAGACATTATATTTATACATAACTTTACACTAATTATAATAAAATCATGATAATAAATTCATTATTAGATACAGATTTATATAAATTTACTATGATGCAAGTTGTATTGCATCATTTTCCTGCTGCACATGTTGAATATAATTTCAAGTGTAGAACTAAAAATATAAATCTTGTTCCTTATATTAATGAAATAAAAGAAGAAATACATAATCTTTGCAAATTAAAATTTACTGAAGAAGAATTATTTTATTTAAGTAAATTAAGATTTATTAAAAGTGATTTCATAGATTTTCTACGGTTATTCTATTTACCAGAAAGATGTGTAACAATAAAATCAAATTTATCAGGAGAAATCAATATAATCGTTAAAGGTCCTTGGTTGCATACTATTTTATTTGAAATTCCAATTTTAGCTATAGTAAATGAAGTATATTTTCGCAACAATTTTTATAATATAAATTTATCTGAAGGTAGAAAAAGATTACAATCCAAAATTCAATTAATAAAAAATAATAAAATTTTGCATAATAATTTTAAAATAGCTGAATATGGTACAAGAAGAAGGTTTTCAAAATTATGGCATGAAGAGGTTATAGAAACTTTACAAACGTCTATACCAAATAATTTGTTAGGAACTAGTAATTTACTACTATCTAAAAAATATAATTTGATTCCTGTTGGTACTATGGGACATGAATATTTACAAGCTTGTCAAGCTTTAGGTCCTAGATTAAGAGATTCTCAAGTATTTGCTTTTGAAATGTGGGCTAAAGAATACAGAGGTGATTTAGGTATAGCATTATCAGATGTATATGGTATGAATGCTTTTTTAAAAGATTTTGATATGTATTTTTGTAAACTTTTTGATGGAGCTAGACATGATTCAGGTGATCCATTTAAATGGGGAGATATGTTGATTGAGCATTATCAAAAAAATAAAGTAGATAACAAAACTAAGACTTTAGTTTTTTCAGATGGATTAACTTTTTCAAAAGCAATAGAATTATTTATTTATTTTTATGGAAGATGTAAATTATCTTTTGGTATAGGAACCAATTTAACCAACGATATAGGTGTAACACCATTGCAAATAGTAATGAAAATGACTAAATGTAACGGACAACCTGTAGCAAAATTATCTGATAATCCAGAAAAGATTATGTGTGATGATAATGCTTATTTAGAATATTTACGTAAAGTCTTCAATATGTAATATTTTAATATAATATGTTATATGAAAATAATTTTCATATAACATATTACTGTAAAGAAAAATTTTTTAAATTATTTAATATCTATTAGGAGGTATAGTGATATCTTATAATTATCCTGATGAAAATGGGCATTTTGGTCCATATGGTGGTGTTTTTGTACCTGAAACATTAATTTATGCATTAAATGAATTGCGTACAATGTATGATATTTGTAAATTAGATTCTAAATTTCAAGAAGAATTTCAATATGAATTGAAACATTTTGTTGGACGTCCAAGTCCTTTATATCATGCTGATAGATGGTCTAAAATTTTAAATGGAGCACAAATTTGGTTCAAAAGAGAGGATTTAAACCATACAGGAGCACATAAAGTTAATAATTGTATAGGACAAATATTATTAGCAAAAAAAATGGGAAAAAAAAGAATTATTGCAGAGACTGGTGCTGGTCAACATGGAGTTGCTACAGCTACTGTAGCAGCTAGATATGGTATGGAATGTTGTGTTTATATGGGTAGTGAAGATATTCGTAGACAAGAAACTAATGTTTATAGAATGAAATTATTAGGAGCTAAAGTTATACCAGTTGAATCAGGTTCTAAAACATTAAAAGATGCATTAAACGAAGCTATGAGGGATTGGGTAACTAATATAGAAAATACTTTTTATATAATAGGTACAGTAGCAGGACCTGATCCATATCCAAGAATGGTACGTGATTTTCAATCTGTTATAGGTTATGAATGTTTAGAACAAATGCCTAAAATTATAAATCGTCATCCTGATTACATAGTTGCCTCAGTAGGTGGAGGTTCTAATGCTATTGGAATTTTTTATCCTTATATTAAATATAAAAATGTAAAATTAATAGGAGTAGAAGCAGCTGGAAGTGGAATAGATACAGGAAAACATGCAGCTTCTTTAGAAGGTGGTTCTATTGGAGTACTTCATGGTAATAGAACTTATTTAATGCAAGATCAATATGGCCAAATTATTGAAACTCATTCTATTTCAGCTGGTTTGGATTATCCTGGAGTAGGTCCTGAACATGCATGGTTGAAAGATATTGGTAGGGCAAGATATGAATCTATAAAAGATGATGAAGCCATTAAAGCATTTCATGATTGTTGTAAAATAGAAGGAATTATACCAGCACTAGAATCATCACATGCAATTGCATATTCAGTGAAGATTGCACCTAATCTTCCAAAAGATAATATCATATTAGTAAATCTTTCTGGTAGAGGGGACAAAGATATGCATACGGTAGCTGATTATGATGGCATTAAACTTTAAAATTGGTAAATATTATGTATAACAAACCTGATCGTATAAAATCAACATTTTCAAAAATTCATAATAAATCAGCAGCATTAATTCCATATATAGTGGCTGGTGATCCAACTAGTAGCATTACTGTAGATTTAATGCATGCTATGGTATCATCTGGTGCTGATATTATAGAATTAGGGATTCCTTTTTCTGATCCTATGGCTGATGGTAAAACAATTCAGCATGCTATGGAAAGAGCTATTCATAATAATGTACATTTACCACAAGTATTAGAATATGTAAGACTTTTCAGAGAAAAAGATTATAATACTCCAATTGTTTTAATGGGATATGCCAATTCTATTGAACGTTTAGGACAAATAGAGTTTATTAATCAAGCATCTTATGTTGGTGTAGATGGTGTATTAATTGTTGATTATTCACTAGAAGAAATAAAGCCTTTTGCAAGTGCACTTAAAGAGAAAAATATTGATCCAATATTTTTATTATCACCTACTTCTGACGAAAAACGTATTAAATTAATTTCTGATATTGCTAAAGGTTATGTATATTATGTTTCTCTAAAAGGTGTAACTGGAGCTGGAAACATTAATATAAATGAAATATATAATAAATTAAATCTCATACGTAAATATGTAAATATACCAGTAGGTGTTGGTTTTGGTATCAAAGATATAGAAACTGCTTGCAATATTAGTAAAATTGCAGATGCAATAGTTATTGGTAGTAAAATAATAGAAGAAATGCAAAACTCTATATCTACAACAATGTCACTAGATATAAAAAACAAAATGTCTATAGATGCAGTAAAAAATTTTATTAAAACTATTAAACTAGCAATGCATGCTCAAATTAACTCAAAAAGTAGTACTTTATGAGTTGGTTAAATAAAATTTTTCCAATAAATATTAGCAATAGAAAAGTATCAGAAGATTTATGGATAAAATGTATATCATGTGCATCTATCTTATATAAAGAGGATCTAAAATTAAATCTATATGTATGTCCTAAATGCTCATTTCATATGAAAATAAGCGTTATAGATAGAATTAATTCAATTTTAGAAAAAAATAACAGGTTAGAAATAGCTAATCATATATCTTCTATAGATATTTTAAAATTTACTAATACGAATAGATATACAGATACTAATAGATATACAGATCTTTTAAAAGAATCAATTATAAAAACAGGTAATACAGAAGCTTTAATAGTAATGAGTGGTTTAATATCAAATATACCTATCGTACTAGCATGTTTTGATTTTAATTTTATATATGGTTCTATAGGATCTGCTGTAGGCGAAAGATTTAGATTAGGTGTAGAGTATGCTATATCCAATTTTATGCCATTTATATGCATAATTTCATCTAGTGGTGCTCGTATTGAAGAAGGTGTAATTTCATTAATGCAAATGGTGAAAATTGCCGCAATTTTAACAAAACTTTCTGAAGCTAAATTACCTTATATTAGTATATTATCTAATCCAACTATTGGTGAAGTTACAGCCAATTTTGCTTTTTTAGGAGACATAATTATAGCAGAGCCAAAAGCATTAATAGAATTTAAAAGAAGTAAAACAGTATCACAAATTTCAAAAGAAAAAATATCTAATGAATTTCAAAATTCTGAATTTTTTTTACAAAAAGGAATTATAGATATGATAATAGATAGAAGAGATATCAAATCAAAATTAATTAGTTTATTATCTCTTCTATTAAAATATAACTGATTTAATTAATGAATATGAAAGATAAACGATATCTTTTATGTTCATTAATATTTCTATTATTTATTTAAAGTTTCAATTTGAATAAATTTATCAGATTGATTTATATTTTTATTTTTTTGTTTTCTAGGTCTTCCTAATATAATTGTTTGTTTTTCAATAAGATTTTCATTATCACTTGTTATTTTTGTTTCTATCATTTTTAAATTTTTATTAATTTTTTCGTCTTTTTTAGTATTAACTATTTCATTTTCAATAGATTTTAAGCTATCTTGATTAAAATTTTCAATACTTTCTTTTACAGTATTAATATCATTGTTATTTAATATTAAATTAGATTCAGATTCGTTATTAACAGATTTCTTTTTATTATTAAAATAATTTTTTTTATTAAGATTTTTTTCAATATCTACTTTATTTTTATTAATTTTATTTTTATGTTTTTTTATTTTTTTATCTGTTTCTATAATATTAGATTTATTTAATTTACTATTTTCTTCATAATTATTAATATTATTTTTTGGTATAATATTTTCTATCTTATCATCTATAAAATTTTCAAATTTTTCATCTTTATCTTTATTTAAACTTGCAGATTGTTTAGATGCTAAATTATTACGAATATATTTATATTTATTACTTTTCGTTTCATTATTATTTTTCACTAATATATTTGAATTATTAATATAATTTTTATATGATTTTTTATCATGCTCAGAAATATTTGATGCTGAATGTTTAATATTTTCTATATGATTAATATCAGAATTATTTTTATTTATATTACTAATACCTGTATTATTACAATTAACAGATTTTTTGCGTGTAATAAATGAAAAAACATTTTTTATTTTCTGTATAAATATACTTTTACTTTTATTGATAGGTGCTTGTTTCAAATGATTAATACTTTTAACTAAAGCTTCTTGTTGATATTTAATATCATTTTTTTTGTTATCTTTTAAAAGGTTATTAGCTGAATTTATTAATTCAGAACTAGTTTTGATGTTATCCAAATATGGATCATCATGTTTGATTCTTTCAATTTTATAATGTGGTGTTTCTAGCTGTTTACTTGGAATGAATAATAAATTAACAGATAATTTGTTTTCTATTGCAGATATATCAGCACGTTTTTCATTTAATAAATATGCAGCTACATCTAAAGGTATATAAACATGTACTATTGCAGTACCATCTTTCATTGCTTCTTCTTGTACTAGCCTTAATACTTGCAAAGAACTAGATTCAGCATCTCTAATAATACCTATTCCATTACATCTAGGACATTTAATATGAGATCCTTCAATTAATGATGGTTTCAATCTTTGTCTAGAAAGTTCTATTAAACCAAATTTAGAAATTTTACCCATTTGCACTCTAGCACGATCAAGGCTTAAAGAATCTTTTAATTTATGTTCTACTGCTCTTTGATTTTTATTTTCTTCCATATCGATAAAATCAATAACAATTAATCCACCTAAATCCCTTAATCGTAATTGTCTTGCTACTTCTTCAGTAGCTTCTAAATTTGTACGTAATGCAGTTTCTTCTATATCAGATCCACGAGTAGATTTAGCTGAATTTACATCTATAGCTACTAGTGCTTCTGTTTTATCTATTACTATAGATCCACCTGATGGTAGTTGTACAGAATCAGAGTAAGCTGTTTCTATTTGATGTTCAATTTGAAATCTAGAAAAGAGCGGAATATCATCACTATATATATGTATTTTATTCGCACTATCAGGCATTACTAAACTCATAAATGACTTAGCTTGCTCAGCAATTTCTACTTTATCTACTAATATTTCATTTATATCTGGAGAAAAATAATCTCTAATAGCTCTTATAACTAAACTAGATTCTAAATATATTAATACAGGTGATTTATTATCTAAAGCAGCTTTTTCTATGGCATTCCATAACTGTATTAAATATGATAGGTCCCATTCTAATTCTTCAAGATTTCTTCCAATTCCAGCAGTTCTTGCTATTATACTCATTCCTTGAGGTATATTTAGTTTTTCTATTAAATCCTTTATTTCTTGTCGTTCTGCTCCTTCTAATCTACGAGAAATTCCACCACCTCTAGGATTATTTGGCATCAATACTAAATATCTTCCAGCTAAAGAAATAAAAGTTGTTAATGCTGCACCTTTATTACCTCTTTCCTCTTTTTCGACTTGTACAATAATATCTTGCCCTTCTATAAGAACTTCTTGAATTTTCGGATTTTTAATGTCTAAATTTTTTTGAAAATAAATTTTAGTAATTTCTTTAAACGGTAAGAAACCATGTCGTGTTTCTCCATAATTTACAAAACAAGCTTCCAATCCAGGTTCTATTCTAGTAATAATACCTTTGTATATATTACCTTTACGTTGTTCACGACCAAAGCTTTCTATATCTAAATCTATTAATTTTTGACCATCTACAATAGCAACTCTAATCTCTTCATGATTAGTTGCATTAAATAGCATTCTTTTCATATTAATGTTATTCTCCATTGCTCTAATCTATCAAAAAATTATCCATATTCATGGTCTTTAATCTTTGATTTCAATAATGCAATTTATAGGATTACTTATCAATTTTATTGATTAAATTTTAAGCAATAATTTATTTTGAGAACAAACAACAAAAATGTATAAATCTAATTCATAAATACTGATTAATTTGTATTTATTTTATAATTTTAATTAGTTATTATTAAACATGATGTTGATTTATTCTATTTTTGTATATGAATGTCAACACATTTAACATCCAAATATTAAAATTTTAATTTAGTTATTCTGTTATTATTACTTATATAATAACACATTGTAGAAGTTAAATATTATAATATTGTGATATCTAATAAGTGTTATTTATTTTAAATAATTAAAAAAATTTTTAATTTTAAAAAAATCATGTAAATTTTATAATGAATCTATATATGAAAAATGTTCAATCTGATAGTAATGTTTCTTATAAAATAGTTGATATAGAATATCAAAATCAAAGAATAGATAATTTTTTATTTAATAAATTAAAAAATATACCTAAAGCAAGAATATATAAAGCTATAAGATCAGGTGAAGTTAGGGTAAATAAATCTAGAATTTCTAATACTTATAAAATTCAAACAAATGATATTATAAGAATTCCTCCAATCAAAAGTACAATTAATCTATCTAAAATAAATAATTATGTTGTTTTAGAAAATAAGAATTTACCTAATACTATTTATGAAGATGAATATTTATTAGTGATAAATAAACCTTCTGGATTAGCAGTACATGGAGGTAGTGGTATAAAAATAGGACTTATAGAACAATTACGATCGTTTTATTGTCAATATAAATTTTTAGAATTATGTCATCGCATAGATAGAGATACTTCTGGAATAGTTATGATTGCCAAGAAGCGTAGTTTTCTTTTAAAAATACATGAGTTATTTAGAGAAAATTATATTAAAAAATATTATGTTGCTATTGTAAATGGTAATTGGGTAAATAAAAGACAACATATTAAATTGAAATTATCAAAATGGCTTACCAAAACAGGAGAAAGAAGAGTAAAAGTAGATCATGAAGGAAAATTTTCTCATACAATAGTGAATTTAAGAAAGTCTTATAAAGACTATAGCATACTTGATATTGAACTATGTACAGGACGTACTCATCAAATCAGAGTACATTTGTCTCATTTAGGTTTTCCAATTATAGGAGATGATAAATATAATAAATATGAATCAGATAAAATTAGCAAAAGATTATATTTGCATGCAAATAAAATTTGTTTTACTCATCCAATTTCTGAAAAAAAAATAGAATTAATAGCACCTCTTCCAGAAGAATATAGTAAATTTATCAAATAAATATTCTAATTAGACATAAATAAAAAAATTACAGGCATTTTATTTAAAACTATTTGCTCATAATCATTTTTCCATTCTTTTATAGATTTAGTTTTTATATATTCATTTTCTGAAAGTATATAGCGGGCTATACACAGTTTAGTATCTTCTTTTAAGATATCAATCATTGTTTTAAATATGGATTCGTTTCTGTATGGTGTTTCTATAAAAATTTGAGTTTGATTATTCAATTTAGACTCTTTTTCCCAATTTAATAAAGTTTTAATTCTAATATCTGATTTTATAGGAGGGTATCCTCTAAAACAAAAATTTTGACCATTCATACCACTAGACATTAGTCCAAGTATTATAGAAGAAGGACCTACATGTGGCTTGATTATAAAATTCATAGAATGTGCTACTGATATGATTAAAGATCCTGGGTCAGCTATAGCTGGACATCCTGCTTCTGAAATTAACCCAATATTATGAAATTTTAAATTGTTTAGAAATTGTTTAATTTTTTGATATTCAATAAAGTCATTTATATTGTATATATTTATATCATGTATATTTTTCATTATACCAATTGATTTAAGTAATGCTCTAGCAGTTTTAGGTTTTTCAACAATAAAATGTTCTATTGTTGATATTAAATTTCTAGTTTTTTTTGGCATCCAATATTCAGGTGGTAAATGACTAATACTCATTGGAATTAAATGAATAATGCTTTTCATATTAATTAAATAGCCCTAATGTTGAAATTACTTAATATTTTTATTAATTTAATCATTGGAAGGCCTAATACTGCAGTAGGATCATTACTTTCTATTTTATCAATCAGAACTATACCTAAACTTTCAGTTTTTATGCTTCCTGCTACATCATAAGGATTATCTATTTTTAGGTATTTTTCTATTTCTTCAGTAGTTAATTTTTTTATTTTACATTTTGTCATAACTGTTCCAGATTTTTGCAATTTACCACGTATGACAGTAACAGATGTGTAAAATCTTAATATTTTGTTTGATAAAAATTTTAATTGTGATACAGCTTTATCAAAATCATATGATTTACCTATGATTTTACCATCACAAACTCCAACTTGGTCAGAACCAATTATAATTTGTTCATTTGATAATTTTTTTTGAACAGAATGAGCTTTAGCAATAGATAATATTAATGATAATTTTTTAGGTGATGGGTGGTAAAAAGCAGATTCATCTACATTTGGTAATATTACTTCAAAGTTAAGATTTAATTTTTTTAACAAATTAAATCTATATTGGGAACTAGAAGCTAAAATTAATTTATATTGAGATTTGTTCATTATTATATTAAATATATTAGTTATAGATATTATCTTAATGTATAATTTTAATTAAAATATTATATTTTATATATATGTAATTAAATTTTTTAATAATACATAATTTAGTAAGATTATATATTATTAAAATTGGTATTTATCTACTATTTGAATTTAGGAGTTTTAAATGGCTGTACAACAAAACAAAAAATCACCATCTAAAAGAGGTATGCATCGTTCTCATGATAATTTGAAAATTCAAGCATTATCTATAGATTCTAAAACTGGAGAATTACATTTGCGTCATCATATTAGTCCAAACGGATTATATAAAGGACGTAAAATTATAGAAAAAAAATTTTAACTACTATAAAACATGAGCCTAAACTTAATATTGTAAAATGTCTAAATTAATTATATAGTTTTTAATTTAGACATATATGTTATTAACGATTAATATTGTTTTTATATTGTAAAAACTATTTTAAATAAATTTAATTTATATATTGAAAACAATTTGTATTATAAAAAAATATTTATAAAATATCTATTTTGTAAAATTTTTATATGAAAATTGCTGAAAATTTTTCACAAAATAATCATTATTTTTATAATTATGGTAAAACATATATTTCTATTAAAAAATTTTTATTAAAATCAAACTCACAATTTTTTATAACTTTATTTTTTTATTAAAAATTAGTTCAATACTATTGAATTTAGGTTTTAATATAACAAATAATCATACTAATAAAATTTGAGTTATTATGATTGTTATATCTTTTCAAAAAATTGTTAATATGTTAAAAACATTGAATATTTATTATATGAAAATCAATGATTTTAAGATAATATTAATACTATTAAAAATGCTACATCATAAAAACGATTTAATAAATAATGCTAAAAAAATGTATTACTTATATTATGAAATTGTAACTAAATAGAATTACTAAAATATTATATTTTTATCTAAAGATTCATAATCTCTAAATAAAATTTCAGCAATTCTTAATGATTAATATATCGATTAAAAAGTAAAAAAAGCTTTAGTAACTAAAGCTTTTGGATTCTGTAGCATTAAAATTATTTAAAGTAAGTTGAATAATAGATTAAGCTAAATCTGAAATAGAGAAAAATATTAAATATTCTCAATAACACTGGCTATTGTGTCCAATTTTATTTTTTAAATATATCTTGTGAAAAATATAACAATATTTTAAATATAAATTTATCATCAATATTTCTATCTAAAATAATCTCAAAAAACATGATTTAAAAAAATTATAAATATTTCTTTAATAATAATTTTTATTGAAGTCTTTTTGCTTCAATAAAATTTTTAATTGATATATATAAATCATTTGCTAAGTGATTAGTAGACATATAACAATTATATTGCTCTTATATTATAAATATGATTAAAATGCTAAATAAGTATAATCTATATCAAATAATTTTCAAGAAATTTAATTTAACTATAAAAATTACTAAATCATTATAAATTAGTAGATTTTTTAGATACCAATAATGCTAATTATATTACAGGTAATACATTATAAATTAATGGTAGTATGATATATATCATATCAATATTGTTAGAATAGATAATAATTATCTATTCTTCTAATTATTATTTTGATAGCAAGTATAATTTTATTTTGATATATTTAATATAATTAATAAAATTGAATAATTTGGAGGAATAAATGGAAAGTATTGAGCAGCGAATTAATAATATTGTTGCTGAACAGCTAGGTATTAATAAAAATGAAATTAAGAAAGAATTTTCTTTTGTAGAAGATCTAGGAGCTGATTCGTTAGATATGGTTGAATTAGTTATGGGATTAGAAGATGCATTTGAAATAGAGATATCTGATGAAGATGCAGAAAAAATTACTACTGTACAACAAGCAGTTGATTATATAAAATCTAAAAAATAATTTTAATAAACAATATTGATGATTATTTATGTTTGTAGCACTATTATGTGAAAAAATATGCCGTATCTTTCATAATAAATGGTTATAAAAATCAATAAAATGTCTCATTTTGATACTTTTAATATAAAATAGCAAATAGCTAAAAAAGTAAAAAATTTGAAATTTATTTTCATATATATTACCTTAAAAAAAGTTAATATAGATGGATATATTTATGTATTATGAGCTATTACTTAATCCTTGTTAATAAAAGAAGATTATTAAAATTAATGATCAATCAAATAAAATAGGAGTTATTATTTAGTCTAAAATCATTTGTTTATCCAAAATAAAAAAGATACAAATAATTTAAAAAAGAAATCATTAAAAAATTCCTTTTTATAACTAGTGTGTTTATTAATTTAGATCATATTTATATTAAATATAGCATTAGATATTTTACTTATTTTATTATTGTCTAAGCTTATATCACATAGTTGTATCATATTTATAATTTTAGTCAATTGGTCGAATATTTTGACTTAGATGTAATGACAGGCAGTTCTGAATCCAATATATTACATTTAGGTATTGGTATTTTTTTTCTGCTATAAGAAAATTGTCTATACATAACGAAAATTTATTAACAACCTCTTGTTCATGAAATTTGTTTTTTATAGGAGATGATGAATAAATTTTATTATTAGAATAATATCATCATGCTAAAAAATTGAAATAAAAAGATATTATTAATTGTTAAGATATATTTTTATCATATTAATTATCCTAATAAATAAGATTATTCTATGAAAAATGCTAAAATTAATATAAATCAAATTAATTTTATAACTGTTCATGATACATCTAATAAAATTTATTATAAAAATGAAATTTATTTTATAAAAATAGCATTTGGTAGTTATGCATATGTTTTATTTTTAAGTTTCACAAAATCTATGATTGGTAATGTATTAAGTACAAAGGGATATGTTTAAGAAATGTTTTTAGCTTTTTCTATTTTTAATAAAATATTTCCCTATAATATAAATATATAAATTTTAGTAATGATTATTATTCTAATGCAGTTAGCTCAATGAATATACAGTCAGTTAATGCTAATTTTTTTGATTTTGGCGGAACTAATGGTACTATCATTTTTTCTAAAATATAAAAATTATATATATTAAGTGTAATATAATATTTTTATAAAATATTATATTATTTTATTATGTTGTATTTTATTTTTTAATAAAATTAAATATATGAACTAAATACTATGCTAAGGAATTATTAAATGCATAATTGTAATAATTACTATGGATTTATAAAATATAAAATATTATTTATATTGTTTACAGCTATTTTTTTTATTACTAATAATTTAGTATTAGCTAGTAATATAAATAATGAATCTAAAAGTAAAGAAATTAATAGTGCTATACCATTAGATTTTACTAGTATTGTTGAGAAAGTTGATTCATCAGTCGTAAATATACGTACTATTACTAAAACTAATAAAGAGACAAATTTATTGTATAATGATCCTTATGAAATGTTTCGTTGGTTTTTTGGTCCTAATTTTCCTAATAATATTCCAATTCCTGATAACCAGTATATACAACCACAACAAGAAGAAAAATCTATACCTAAAGGTTTAGGATCTGGATTTTTTATATCAAACGATGGATATATATTAACTAATAATCATGTTATTGTTGATGCAAATGAAATTTTAGTAACTTTATATGATGGACGTGAGTTTAAAGCTACTGTAGTTGGTTCTGATGATCGTACAGATATAGCATTAATAAAAATTAATATAAAAAAATCTAATCCATTAAAAATTGGTAATTCAAATATCTTAAAGAAAGGGCAATGGGTTTTAGCTATAGGTTCTCCTTTTGGTTTAGATTTTACTGTTACTGCAGGAATAGTTAGTGCTATAGGGCGCGATACTGGCGATTATTTGTCTTTTATACAGACTGATGTAGCAGTTAATCCTGGTAACTCTGGAGGTCCATTATTGAATTTAAATGGTGAAGTTGTTGGTATCAATTCACAAATTATTTCACGTAATGGTGGTTTTATGGGTATATCGTTATCAATTCCAATCGATGAAGCTATGCGCGTTGCAGATCAAATAAGGAAAACAGGTAAAGTAGTGAGAGGTAAGATTGGAGTTCAAGTTAGTGAAATAAGTAAAGAGGTTGCAGAAGCAATAGAGTTACCTAGATTTGGAGGTGCTTTAGTAAGTTTTGTAGAAAGAGGAAGCCCTGCAGATCAAGTTGGTATACAACCAGGTGATGTAATTTTAACATTTAATAATTTAGAAATTAAAAAATTATCTGATTTACCTCGTTTAGTAGGTCAAACAAATCCAGGAGTTTCTGCAAATATAGATATATGGCGTCGAGGTAAATTAATCTCTTTTATTGTAAAAGTAGGAGAAATTAAATCAGATACAGTATCGAAAAAAGAAATACATAAGAAAACTATTAATAGTAATAAACCATCTAATATTATACTTGGTTTAGAATTAGAAGAGTTGTCATATGAATTAAAGGCTAAATTGAAAATTAATGGCGGAGTATATATTGAAAATGTTAGTGGAGTATCTCTTAAAGCTGGATTACATAAAGGAGATATTATTACAGTAATAAATAATACTTATATTACTAGTGTTGACCATTTCAATTCAGTATTAGAAAAAATTAATAATATTAAAAAACCTATAGGTTTATTAGTGTATCGTGGTGATAATGCACAATGGATTATAATTAATCCTTATAAATAATCAATTATAATCAACAACTATTGAGCTCATAATTATTTTTATTAAAAGTATGAGCTTACTTTTTTTACTATTAAAATGAAATATATACGTAATTTTTCTATTATAGCTCATATAGATCATGGTAAATCTACTTTGGCTGATCGCATAATACAAATTTGTGGAGGATTAGCTGATAGAGAAATGTCTGAACAAGTTTTAGATTCAATGGACATTGAAAAAGAACGTGGTATTACTATAAAAGCACAAACAGCTGTATTAAAATATTTATCAAAAGATGGTAATTTATATACAATGAACCTTATAGATACTCCTGGTCATGTTGATTTTTCGTATGAAGTTAGTAGATCATTAGCTGCTTGTGAAGGGGCATTATTAGTTGTGGATGCATCTCAAGGAGTAGAAGCACAAACAGTTGCTAACTGTTATACAGCTATAGAACAAGGACTCGAAGTAATACCTATCTTGAATAAAATTGATTTGCCTCAATCTAATATTGATTTAGTAAAAGATGAAATTGAAGAATTAATAGGTATAGATGCTAAAAATTCTATTTTGATTAGTGCAAAAACTGGTCAAGGTGTAGAGGAAGTATTAGAAGCTATTATATCAAAAATTCCTGCACCGTCTGGCAGTCAAGTAGCACCATTACAAGCATTAATAATAGATTCATGGTTTGATAATTATGCAGGTATTGTTATGTTAATCAGAGTCATGAATGGTAATGTAAAACCAAAAGATAAATTATTATTTATGGCAACTAATTCTATTTATTTTTGTGAACATGTTGGGATTTTTACTCCTAAATTAGAATATAAAAATATTTTATCAGCAGGTGAAGTAGGTTTTATAGTAGCTGGTATCAAATCATTAGAACATGCTAAAGTTGGTGATACAATTACTAACTTTAATAAACCTTGCAATATTCCTTTACCTGGTTTTAAAGAAGTAAGACCTCAAGTTTTTGCTGGTATTTACCCTGTAGAAGTATCTGATTATGATCATTTAAGAGATTCATTAGAACGTTTAAAGTTAAATGATTCATCAATTATGTTTGAGCCAGAAACATCACAAGCTTTAGGTTTTGGATTTAGATGTGGTTTTCTTGGGTTACTACATATGGAGATTATACAAGAAAGATTAGAAAGAGAGTTTAAAATTAGTATTATAACTACAGCTCCATCTGTAATATATGAAGTAACATTAAAAAATAAAGAAATTATTCAAATACAAAATCCATTTAATTTGCCTGAACAAAATTTAATTTTAGAAATTAAAGAACCAATAGTTAGATTAAATTTATTTTTGCCTCAACAATATATAGGTGCAGTTATGACCCTTTGTAATTATAAAAGAGGTCAACAAATTAATATTGAATATCATGGCAAACAAGTACAGTTAATGTATGAAATACCATTAGGTGAGATAATATTAGATTTTTTTGATAAATTAAAATCTTTATCAAAAGGTTATGCTTCTATGGATTATTATTTTATAGGATATAAATCAGCAGATATTGTAAAAGTAGATTTAATTATAAATAATGATCGAGTAGACGCATTAGCAATTATGCTGCATAGGGCTAATGCTAGATATAAGGCTAGAAGTTTTGTTAATAAAATGCAAGAATTAATACCAAAACAAATGTATGACGTTGCTATACAAGCTGCAATAGGTCATGAAATTATTGCAAGAGAAAATGTTAAAGCTTTACGTAAAAATGTACTAGCTAAATGTTATGGGGGAGATATCACTCGTAAGAAAAAATTATTAGAAAAGCAAAAAGAAGGAAAAAAAAGAATGAAAAAAATTGGAAAAGTAGATATTCCACAAGAAGCTTTTTTGGCAATTTTACAAATTGAAGATAAATAAATTATCTGGTTTTATTGTATGAATTGGAATTTTTCTATTTTTTTATTTCTAATAATAATTTTAACTGGTATTTCTAGAATACTTTATAAATTATATAATTACTTTCATAATACACGAAATATTTATTATAAAAAAATTTTTTTATATAAATTTTTAAAACAAAATCAAAAATCTTTATTTTATTTAGAACAGTTAAGTTCTTTATTTCCAGTATTACTAATTGTATTTTTATTGCGATCTTTTATAGCAGAACCTTTTAGAATTCCATCTGGATCAATGATGCCAACTTTAGAATCTGGGGATTTTATTTTAGTGCAAAAATTATCATACAGCATAAAAATACCTATCATAAATTATGATATATTTTCTTTTAATACACCAAAACGTGGCGATATAGTAGTTTTCCGCTATCCAGAAAATCCTAAAATTGATTATATTAAACGTATAGTAGGATTACCTGGAGATGAAATTATTTATAGAGACAAAAAATTATTTATAAATGGTATTTTAATTCCAACTAAATTAAACGGTTTATATTATGACTATGATAAATCTTCATTTACTAGTAAATATAAAGAAAATCTTTTTGGTGTATATTATGATATTATTATAGAGGATAATAAATATACTTCTATTTTTCCTATTTGGAGTTTTCCTTGGGTTCATTCTTTTAAATATTCTGAAAACGGTTTGAGTTGTAGAATACCAAATGGTAACTATTTTGTAATGGGAGATAATAGAGATAATAGTTCTGATAGTAGGTATTGGGGTTTTGTTCCTTTTAATAATATAACTGGAAAGGCTTTTCTTATTTGGATGAATTTTAATAATTTTAAACGTATAGGTTTTATAAAATAAAATTGTGAATATAAAGAATTTAGAAGATATTCTTGGATATTATTTTAATAATAAAAAATTATTAAAAATAGCATTAACACATAGAAGTTTTGGTGCTTATCATAATGAAAGATTAGAGTTTATGGGTGATTCTATATTAAATTTTATTATATCATTTTTATTATTTAAAAAATTTCCTAATTTAAATGAAGGTAAATTATCTTATTTTCGTGCTAATTTAGTTAATAAAAATACTTTACTAAAAATTGCAAATGATCTTAAGTTATCTAATTATATTAGTTTAGGAGAAGGAGAATTAAAAAGTGGTGGTATGTTTCGTTCTTCAATATTAGCAGATACTGTAGAAGCAATAATAGGTGCAATCTTTATTGATTCTAATTTTTTAAATACATTGAATATAGTAGAAAATAAATATAGCTCAATAATTAAAGATATTGATTCATTTGATAATTGTAAAGATTCTAAAACTTTATTACAAGAATATTTACAAAAAAGAAAAAAAATACTACCTAATTATAAAATTATTTCTATATATGGAAAAGCTCATAATCAGAGATTTGAAATTGAATGTTCAATAGATCAATTAAATATAAAAACAAAAGCAATAGGAAATACCAGAAAATCTGCTGAACAAGAAGCCGCAAAAATTGCATTAGCAAATTTAGTCAAATTTAAAAAAAATTAATTTATATGGATATAATATCACGCTGTGGTTATATAGCAATAATTGGAAAACCTAATGTTGGAAAATCTACTTTAATTAATGCATTAGTTGATATGAAATTATCAGCTGTATCAAGAAAAATGCAAACTACTAGACATCGTATTAATGCAGTATTATCGTTGAATAATACTCAATTTATATTTGTAGATACTCCTGGTTTTCAAAATAAACATCATAGTTTATTGAATAAAATCATGAATAAAACTGTTTTTAATGTTTTATCTGATGTAGATGTAATTTTACATGTTGTAAATGCATGTCAATGGACACAAGATGATGAAAAAATTTCAAATTTTATATTTCAAAATAATGATATTCAAAAAATTTTAGTAATAAATAAGATTGATAAATTGAAAAATATTAATATATTATTACCATATATAAAAAATATAAATCCAAAATATAACTACAATTCTATTATTCCAATTAGTGCTAATAAAAAATATCAATTAAACACTTTATTAGATAATGTATCTCAATTATTACCATTGAGAAATTTTATATTTGATGAATCATTTATAACAGATAAATCAGAAAGATTTTTAACATCTGAAATTATAAAAGAAAAAATATTTAGGCTTGTTGGTGACGAATTACCTTATAAATGCACAGTATTTATAGAAAAATGGCAAGAAGTAAAAAATGGTATTATAAATATATTTGCATGTATCATAGTTGAAAGAAATTCACATAAAATAATTTTATTAGGCTCTAAAGGGCAACATATAAAGAAAATAGCGAGCGAAGCTAGAAAAGATATAGAAATTTTATTAAATAAAAAAATATATTTGGAGGTATATATTAAAGTATGCAAAGGATGGTTAGACAATAAAAAGTTATTACATGAATTTGGATATGAATAATGATTAATGATATATTTGATTTTCAAGATTGTTATTCTTATACTTTAAAAACTATAAATTGGAAAGAAACATCTTTAATAGCGCACATATTTTCAAAAGATTATGGAATTATAGATGTTATGGCTAAAGGAGCTAAAAAACCTTACTCTTTAGTTCGTCCTATAATTTTCATTTTTCAGCCTTTATCTTTGTCTTGGAAAGGTAAAGGTGATATAAAAATACTTACTAAAGCTAATTCAGAAGGTATAAATAATTTATCAGGTAATTCTTTTATAGTTGCTTGGTATATTAATGAATTAATTATAAATTTTTTGCCAAAACAAGATCCCCATCCAGTAATATTTGAAACATATCACAAAACACTTATTAAATTAAGTTTACACATAGAGCCAATATGGGTTACTTTGTGTTATTTTGAATGGATTTTTTTGAGAGAAATTGGATATGGTTTAGATATAGATTATCCAAATGATTTTAATAATTTAAAAAAATTGAAAATTCAATTGAATAAACACATAGAAACTCATTTATGTGGAAAAAAATTAAAAACAAAGAAAATTTTGACGGATTTATTAAAATTGTATAATAAAAAGCAGAAATAAGATATTTTATTCCTGCCTTTTAATTTTTTAAATTAATCTTCTCTATTATTCATAAATCCAATTAATATCAATAAATTAGAAAATAAATTATATATATCTAAATACAAAGTTAAAGTAGCTGATATATAATTATCTTCTCCATTTTCTATTATGCGTTTTAAATCAACCAATATAAAACCAGAAAATATTATAGTAGACATAATAGAAGTAGTAATCATTATGCTACTCATTTTTAAAAAAATATTAAATAAAGATATAATAAATAAAACTAATAATCCAGAAAATAAAAATTTATGTAAATTTGATAAATCGCTTTTTATTTTATTTGACAATATAGACATTGTACCAAATATAATAGAGGTACTTCCAAATGCTGTCATCACGAGTTGAGACCCATTATGCATACCTAAGATTATTCCTAATAATCTAGATAGCATTAATCCCATAAAAAACGTAAAAGTTAATAATAAAATCACTCCATAACTGTTATTTTTATTTTTTTCTATTTGAAACATTAAAAATATTGTTCCTATAAAAAATAACAAAGATGAAATTCCATTTCCAGCTAATAAGGTATTGTGAATTCCAGAAAAAATACCTATTGCAGCTCCCAGTACAGTTGGAATTAAAGAGATTGATAATAATAAATATGTATTTCTTAATACTTTATTTTTTATAGATCCATCATTCTCTATAATTATGTACTTTTTATTTGTGCTATAATCATTCATTTTAGCTCCCGGTACGATAATTAAAATTTATTCAAAATGTTTAGTTAGATATAAAAAAATTAATCTCATCATAGTTACGAATTTAATATATAATTATTTTTATAACTATTAATTTCGCAATAAGATCTTTGTTTATATTCTTTCCACCTTTTTCTTGCTTTTGATTTATCTGATTCTTCTTTAGATACTATTTCAAATATAGTTTTAAAATTTAAAAAATGAACATAAAAATTTTCAGTTAGATTAATAATAGTATTGTAATTCTTGTAGATGTTTTTATTTATTAATTTAGATTGATCGTTCATTAAAATAATTGGCATAAATTCATCTAAGTTTTCACTAAATATAGCATGAGGTATAAAAGAAATATCATCAAAACTCCATAAAAATTTATCTAATATTTTCATACTTTCATATTCATCAAACACTATTACTATTCTACAATTAATCATTGTATATAAATTATTAACTATTTTGCAAGTTGTTAATTGTTTATTATCAACTTCGTATATAAAATTAACTTTATTCATTTAGCAAAATTTATAATTTATTTAATAAATATTGCATAATAAGTGAAACAGGTCTTCCTGTAGATCCTCTATTTTTGTTTTTTTCCCAAGCAGTTCCTGCAATATCAATATGTGCCCAATTATCTATTTCGATAAAATTAGATAAAAAAGATGCTGCTGTTATTGCTCCTGCATATGGTCCACTAGAATTTGCTAAATCTGCATAGTTAGATTTGATGCATTCATTATAATCTTCATCAAGTGGTAATTCCCACACTGGATCTAATATTTCTTTACCAGCAGTAATTAATTCTTTTGTTAAATTTATATTATTAGAAAATAATCCACTATGTACATTACCTAAAGATACCACACATGCACCAGTTAAAGTGGCTATGTCGATAATAGTAGAAGGATCAAATTGCTTAGCATAAGTTAAAGCATCACATAATATTAATCTTCCTTCTGCATCAGTATTAATAATCTCAATAGTTTTACCTGACATGCTAGTTATTACATCACCTGGCTTATTAGCACTACCACTTGGCATATTTTCACATGCTACTATTATACCTATAACATTAATATTTAATTTTAATTCTGCTAAAGCACGAAAAACACCTATTATAGTTGCTGCTCCACACATATCATATTTCATTTCATCCATTGAATTAGATGGCTTAATAGAAATACCTCCAGAGTCAAAAGTCACTCCTTTCCCTACTAAAACAATTGGCTTAGTATTATTATTTTTGTCACAATTATAATTCATTAATATTAATCTAGGTGGTTCTAAAGAACCTTTTGACACAGATAAAAAAGATTGCATATTTAGTAGTTCTATTTCTCTTTTTTCAAAAAGTTTAGTATTAATTGTTGGAAAATCTTTAGTTAATTTAGAAGCCAATTTTCCTATATAAGTTGGAGTGCAAATATTACTAGGTAAGTCACCTAATAATCTACTTAAATTCATCCCATTTACTATAGCTAAACCTTCTTTTGATCCAATATTTATTTCTTCTATATCAATAGGATCTACTAAATATGAAACATTAAATTCACTATCTATATAATATTTATTATTACATTTTTTGCTATCATATTTATATAAATTATAACCTATAGATATAACATCTATTTTTGCAGTAAGCTTTTTATTTGTTTGATGATTTAGTATTAAAGTAGAGATAATATTTTTAATATTATTAGATAAACAATTTGATATTAAAGATTGAATAACTTTTTTATGTGCTTTATGTGAATATTTATTTTTATCTCCTAATCCAATAAGCATAATTTTTTGACTTTTTAATTCAGAAATCAAATGTAATGTAAGTATATTTCCTAATTTAGGATTAAAATCTGTATTTATTGTTGAAATTAAGTGATCAGAAAAATTTTTTATAAGATTATTTATTTTTTCGTTGAAAGTCTTATCTGAAAATACACCTATTACTAATACCTCTGTCGATAAATTGTCTATAGACATATTAATAGATTTTATACTAAATTTCATAATTTTTATTAATCCTTAGAATTAACGTTATTTATATATTAATATTAGTTTTAACAATTATTTTCATTCTCTCAGTTACTAATTATTAAAAATTAATGTCATTATTTAGAAGCTTTATTAAAAAATAAATATATTCGTAGCTATCTATGTTTGAGTATATTATTATAATTCTTTTTTAATATTAAAAATGTATATTAAATATTAACTTAGTATCTAGAATAATAATTTTTTCTACAATAACAGCTCTATCTATAATATTAACAATTTCTATTTTTATTGCAACTTTTATGAATATTATAGAGTATACATAAATGCTAACAACATTTAAAATATTGTTAGCATTTCATGTGTTGAAATTAGTCTTTACCTTTTCAAAACCTATTTTATTGATTATTAAAATATTCAATAAATCACATATCGTTATATATAGGTCCACTACCTCCATTTGGTGGAGACCATTCTATATTTTGTTGAGGATCTTTTATATCACATGTTTTACAATGAATACAATTTTCTGGAGATATTTTTAATATTATATTATTGTTTTTATTTTCATATTTATAAACACCAGCAGGACAATATCTAGTTTCTAATTGCCCATACTTTTCATTATTTATTTTCGTATTATCTATAATGTTATGTACAATCAAATGATTTTTCTGATTTTTATCATATTTTATATTAGATAAATATATGGAGCTTTCAATATCAAAAGTTGTTTTATTATCATGTATTGGATATTTTATATTTTTATATTTATTTTTGTTTTGTGTAAATAAATGATCACTAATTTTTTTGTGTATATTCCATATAAAAAAACCATTTAAAATTTTTTGCTCTATAAAATTCATAATAATAGCTAATATTGTACCTTTAGAAAACCAATTTCTATAATTTCTAGCTTTATATAGATCTTTATATAAATCAGAATTTATAAAAATACTATGTATCTCTTTGTTGATATCTATAGACTTTAGTTGTAATTTTGAAAAAATACTTTCAGCGACCATTTGACCACTTTCTATTGCACTATTGATACCTTTCATTTTTGCATTATTTAATAATCCAGCATTACAACCTATTAATATACCACCTTTGAAAGTCAATTTAGGTAAAGAAAATAAACCACCAGAAGTAATAGATTTTGCACCATATGAAATACGTTTACCATTTTTTAAAATATTTTTGATAAATGGATGTTTTTTGAAATTTTGAAATTCTTCAAAAGGAGATAACCATGGATTTTTATAATCTAATCCTATAATTGTACCTATAGATAATTGATTGTTACTCATATGATATATAAACGACCCTCCATATGTATTATAATTTAAAGGCCATCCAAATGTATGAATAACATGTCCTGCTTGGCTATTTTTTGGAGAAATTTCCCATAACTCTTTTATTCCAATCGAATAAGATTGAGGATCACTATTTTCATCCAAATTAAAATATTTTATAACTTTTTTACCTAAATGACCTCTAGATCCCTCACTTAATATACTATATTTAGCTAATATTTCTATAGTATTATTAATACCTTCTACTTTAATACCTTTAACACGATTATCATCAATAATAAGGTCTTTAGCAGCAAAGCTAGAAAATATATCTACACCTAAATTTTCTGCATATTGTGCCATCCATTTAGTAAAGTGTGTTAATTTGATCAAATAACATTCTTTATTTTTTAAGCTATTTGGTATAAAAAAATTATTTATTTTAAAAGCATTTTTTTGATTTAAATAAAAAAATTCATCTTTTGTAACTATAGATTCTATAGGAGCACCATATTTTTTCCACTGAGGTATTAGCATATCAATACCTCTTGTTTCTAATAAAGCGCCTGATAAAATATGTGCCCCTATTTCAACCCCTTTTTCTAAAATACATACACTTAAATCTATTTTTTTTTCTAAAGATATTTGTTTAAGCCTAATTGCAGCAGATAACCCAGCAGGACCACCACCTACTATTAAAATATCATATTTGATTTGTTCTGATTTTAACATAACGATAATTAGTTAGTTGTAATAATATTTATTATATTAAATATTAATTTTTTTAGATCATTAAAATAATTAATAGAATTTTATCTTTATTAATGAATAGTATAATATATTATTCAATTATAAGCCTCATCAAATAATAAATTAATTTATAATATAAAAAATTTATATATCAAATATACGGTAAAAATTAATATGACTAAATATATTTTTGTTACAGGCGGTGTTGTTTCTTCAATTGGAAAAGGTATTGCTGCAGCGTCTTTAGCTGCAATACTAGAATCACGTGGTTTAAAAGTAACTATTTTAAAGCTAGATCCATATATTAATGTAGATCCTGGAACAATAAGTCCTTTTCAACATGGAGAAGTTTTTGTAACTGAAGATGGTGCAGAAACTGATTTAGATTTAGGACATTATGAACGTTTTATTTCTATAAAAATGAAAAAAACTAATAATTTTACAACTGGACAAATATATGAATCTGTTATTCGTAAAGAAAGAAAAGGCGAATATTTAGGAAAAACTGTACAAGTAATTCCACATATTACTAATGAAATACAGGAATATATTATTAATGGAGTAAATGCTTCTACTAATAATGATGAAGATAAAATCGATATTGCTATAGTAGAAATTGGTGGTACAGTTGGTGATATAGAATCTTTACCATTTTTAGAAGCTGCACGTCAAATGAGTTTAAAACTTGGTAAAGAAAATTCTGTATTTGTACATTTAACTTTAGTACCATGGATTTCTACAGCTGGAGAATTAAAAACAAAACCTACTCAACATTCTGTACAAAAACTTAGGGAAATAGGTATTTATCCTAATGCTATATTATGTAGAGCAGATAGAAAAATTCCAGAAGAAGAAAAATTTAAAATTTCTATGTTTTCTAATGTACCAGTTAATGCAGTAATATCTATGTGTGATACAGATTCAATCTATAAAATTCCTTCCATGTTACATAAGCAAGGATTAGATTCAATTATATTAAAAATTATGAAGCTTGAAACTAAATTAGCTAATCTTTCAGTATGGGATAATTTAGTACATAATTTAGAAAATTATAAATATTGTATTAACATAGGAATTGTTGGTAAATATATTGATTCTAAAGAATCATATAAATCTTTAATAGAAGCATTATCACATGCTGGGATTCATACGAGTTCAAAAATTAATATTAAATATATAGATGCTGAGGAAATAGAAAATAATGGTTGTCAATGTTTAAAAAATTTAGATGGGATATTAGTTCCTGGAGGTTTTGGACAACGTGGAGTAGAAGGTAAAATTCTATCAATAAAATATGCTAGAGAAAATAATATACCTTTTCTTGGAATATGTTTAGGAATGCAACTTGCTATTGTAGAATTTGCTAGAAATGTATTAGGATTAAAAGAAGCAAATAGTACTGAATTTGATGCAAATACTAAGTACCCTATTGTGTTATTATTAAGTGAATGGGTAGAAACAAATGGCACAGTTCAATTAAGAGATGAAACATCTGATATAGGTGGCACAATGAGAAAAGGTGCTCAAAAAGTTGCAATTAAGCCAGGTACTAAAGCATTTGATATTTATGGTAAAGAAGTTAATGAAAGACATAGGCATAGATTTGAAGTAAACAAAAATTTTTTACATGATTTAGAAGCTAATGGTTTATTAGTAAGTTCTAAAACTAATTTAGATTTACCTGAAATTATTGAAATACCTAATCATTATTGGTTTATAGGAGTACAATTTCATCCAGAATTTACTTCCACACCAAGAAGTGGTCATCCATTATTTTCAAGTTATATTAATGCAGCTATAAAATACAATGTTCAAAAGGCACATTATGAAAATTCATAATTTTGAAATAAATAATCTTTTGACGCCATTATTTTTAATATCAGGTCCTTCCACAGTAGATTCTAAAAATCTTATTTTTGATACAGCTAATTATTTACAAGAGATAACTAATAAATTACATATAAATTTATTATTCAAATGCTCTTTTAATAAAGATAATAATATTTCAAATAATTCCTTTAGATGTTTAGAGCTTGATAAAGGTTTAGAAACTTTATATGAAGTAAAAAATAAATTAAATATTCCTATTATTACAGATGTAAATAATTTATCACAAATTGATTTATTTTCTTCTATAGTAGATGTTTTACAAATTCCAGAATTTTTATGTAAACAAATAGATTTTATATCTAAATGTGTATCTACTTTAAAACCTATAAATATTACAAAAGGTCAATTTTTGTCCCCATATGAAATGAAATTAATAGTTGACAAAGCTCGTAGTATTTCTATTAGTTCTGGTGGTGATGGTAAAAATATAATGATATGTGATAGTAGTGCTATTTGTTGTGGTTATAATAATATAGTCTCAGATATTAGGTCCATTATGATTATGAGAGAAAATAATTGTCCTATTATTTTTGATGCTAATTATTTATTACCAATAAACAATTTTAATACTAATATATTATCTCTTAGTAAAAATATAGAATTCGTCTCTGCATTGTCTCGTTCTGCAGTTGCTACAGGAATTTCTGGTATTTGTATAGAAACAGATATTAGAACAAAAACAGATTCTCTAAATTTTATGCCTTTATCATCAATGGAAACTTTATTAGAATCTTTATTAGAAATTGATTACTTAGTAAAAAATAAATTTTTATAAAAATATATTTGTATTATATACTTTTATATATATCTTATATGATGAGAGGATTTAAGATTATGAATACAATTGTAGATATTATTGGTAGAGAAATTCTTGATTCTAGAGGACAACCTACTGTAGAGTGTGATGTTATACTTGAATCAGGCATAATAGGAAGAGCTTCAGTTCCATCTGGAGCTTCTACAGGATCTAGAGAAGCTTTAGAATTACGAGATGAAGATTCCAATCGTTATCTTGGTAAAGGTGTTTTAAAAGCTGTAGAAAATATAAATAATGAAATTTCAGAATCTTTAATAGGCTTAGATTCACAAAATCAAAAACTTATTGATAATATTTTAATAGATTTAGATGGTACTGAGAATAAGGAAAGATTAGGAGCTAATGCTATTCTTGCAACAAGTATGGCTGTTTTAAAAGCTGCTGCTCAACAATCTAATTTACCATTATATAGGTACTTAGGAGGTATAGGTCCCATAAGCATGCCAGTTCCTATGATGAATATCATTAATGGTGGTGCTCATGCAAATAATAATTTAGATATTCAAGAATTTATGATTATTCCAGTAGGAGCTAAAAGTTTTAGAGAAGCTTTACGTTGGGGATCAGAAATTTTTCAAATTCTGAAAAAAATTATTCACAATAAAGGTCTGTCAACTGCTGTTGGAGATGAAGGTGGTTTTGCTCCTAATATATCTAATCATGATGAAGCAATAAAATTAATTATAAAAGCAATTATTGATGCTGGATATGAGCCAGGAAATCAAATATTTTTAGGGCTAGATTGTGCTTGTTCTGAATTATATCATGATGGGAAATATGTATTAAAAAGCGAAGGTAATTTATCTTTAAATTCAAAAGATTTTGTAAATATATTATCAAATTGGTGTGATCAATATCCTATTATTACTATAGAAGATGGTATGTCTGAAAATGATTGGGATGGTTGGGCATTATTAACTGAAAAGTTAGGTAGCAAAATACAATTAGTAGGTGATGATTTATTTGTAACAAATTCAAAAATTTTAAAGGAAGGAATAAATAAAAAAATAGCAAATTCTATTTTAATAAAAATTAATCAAATAGGTACAATTACTGAAACTTTTGAAGCTATTGATATGGCTAAACGTAATGGATATTCTTCTATAATATCTCATAGATCAGCAGAAACTGAAGATACCACTATTGCAGATATAGCTGTAGGTACTAATGTAATGCAAATAAAAACTGGTTCGTTATCAAGATCAGATAGAATGGCAAAGTATAATCAACTATTACGTATAGAAGAAGAGCTTACTACTTCATCAATATATGCTGGTTATAATGCTTTTTCTAAATTTAAAATTTAAATGTGTTAATAACAATAGAATGCTATCTATTGTTATTAAATATTTTGAATATAAATATATTACATGATATCTTTCCATTATAAACTTGAATTTTTTCATTTGGTATCATTCCTAAATATTTAGGTAAATAATTATCATCTGATAATATAGATAATTTCCAAAGCGGAAATTGATTTTTTAACTTTGTAGACCAATTTTTTAACCATATCTTATCATTTATATTTTCATATTTATCTATATGCATCCTATAACCATATGGAATATTTGTAATTAATAGTCCATTTGAGCATAAATATTTATTATTTATTTGATTAGCATCTTGACATATAAATTTAATATTTTTTTTGACCAAAGCTCTTTCTGCATTTTCATTACATATATCTATAGCTTTGGGATTTATATCAGAAGCGAATATAATTTTATCAGTCTTTTGTAAAATATTAGAATAAGCTTCTTCTTTTATTATTTTCCAATTATAATTATCATGATAAATTAAATTTTCAAATCCAAATGATCTTAAAATACCTGGTGGAATATTTAATAATGATTGCGCAGCTTCAATAGCAATAGTACCACTTCCACAAAAAGGATCTAAAATTATATTTTGATTTGAATAAGACATAGCAAGAAATCCTGATGCTAAATTTTCTTTAATCGGTGCATCTATTTTTGCAAATCTCCAACCTCTTTTAAATAATGGTTCTCCTGAAGAATCTATATACAATGTAGCAATATTTTTATTTAAAAATAAAAATATACGAATTTTAGGATTTTTTTTATCGACATCAGGTCTAACACCTTTAATTTTTCTTAATCTATCACATAATCCATCTTTCACTAAAAGATTACAATATTCTAGATTTTTAATAATAGATGCATGACCAGTAGTATCTATTCTAATAGAATTAGTATGTTCAAACCAATCTTCCCATTTAGTATGATAAGCTAATTCTCTTATATCGTTTTCTTTATTTATTTCAGCAGTTTTAATTTTAATAAATATTTTTGTGGCTATACGAGAGTATAGATTAGCTAACTGAATTCCTGTCCAATCAGATAATAAAGAACATCCTCCAATTTCTATAAAAATATTTGAAAAATTTTTATAAATTTTTTCTAGCTCTTTTTTTAGTACAAGTTCATTACCTATATTACATGATGCAAATACATTAAATGTTTTTTTTATATTTAAAGAATTAAAGGATGTAAAATTATTTTTTTTAATATAATTTGGTTCATTAATATCAAACTTTTTTCTATTATTTAGTAATTTATTTTTTTGATATATTCTAGCACCATTATTTTTATAATAAAAAACATTATTGATTTTATTAAAATTATTTGATGACATTGATATTTAATAGTAACTTTTTAAAAAATAATGTTGAACTTCAAAATTTATGATAAAAAATTATAATCTTGAAAAGCAATAAATATTAAAAAGAAAATTTAATTTTTTATCTAAATTTACCAAAATAAAATAGCTCTAAATATTAATATTTAGATAAAAATAAATCTATTTTATTTTCATTTTATAAAAGATTTAACAGCTTCTTGTTCTTTAAGTAACTCTGCTATATTGGTTTGTAACATAGTTTGAGAAAAATCATCAATAGCAAGATCTTTAACAATAACATAATCTCCTAATGATGTAATCAATGGAAAACCAAATATCATATCTTCTGGTATATTATATGAGCCATCTGATGGAATTCCCATGGTTACCCAATCTGAGTTTACATTACCTATTATCCAATCATGCATATGATTGATTATAGCATTAGCAGCTGATGCTGCAGAAGAAGATCCCCTTGCTTCTATAATAGTAGCTCCTCTATTACCAACACTTGGTATAAAAACATCTTTATTCCATTTTTGATCATTAATAATATCAGAAACTTTGTTATTACCAATAGTTGCAAATCTATAATCAGGGTACATACTTGGTGAATGATTACCCCATATTATCATTTTTCTAAAATTAGTAACTGGTGCATGTATTTTTGATGCTAATTGAGATATTGCTCTATTATAATCTAACCTTAAAAGTGCGCTAAAATTTTTTTTAGGCAAATCTTTTGCAGATTTCATTGTAATATATGTATTAGTATTAGCTGGATTTCCTACTACTAATACTTTAACATTACGATTGGCAACTTCATTCAATGCTTTACCTTGTATAGAAAATATTTCTGCATTTATTGATAAAAGATCTTTCCTTTCCATACCTGGACCTCTTGGCTGTGCACCAATTAGTATTGCCATATCTGCATCTTGAAAAGCTTTTTTAGGATCAGTGTTTATTGTAACATCTTCTAATAATGAAAAAGCACAGTCATCTAATTCCATTAATAAACCCTTTAAAGCTTTTTGTTTTTTAGAATTAGAAACTTCTAATAATTGAAGGATAATAGGCTGATCTTTACCTAACATTTCTCCAGAAGCAATTCTAAATATCATTGAATAACCTATTTGACCTGTTGCTCCTGTAATAGCTATACGCAATGCTTTTTTAGACATATTTATCTCCATTTATCCTTTAATTATTGAATATAGTGTGTAGCACTATATTCAATAATATAATTATTTATCTATTATAATTTTTTAGATATTTCTATACATTCTTGTTGAGCATCTATAACTGCTAATGCAGTCATATTCACTATTCTTCTTACTGTAGTAGTATTAGTAAGTATATGTACAGGTCTGGATGATCCTAATAATATAGGTCCTATAGTAACCCCAGCCCCCCCAATCATTTTTACAAGATTATAAGAAATATTACCTGCATCTAAATTAGGCATAACTAATAAATTAGCTTTTCCAGTTAATTGACTATCTGGCATAGATATTTTTCTAATATTTTCAGATAGTGCTGCATCTGCATGCATCTCACCATCAACTTCTAAATCTGGACTTATATTTTTAATTATAGAAACAGCTAAAGACATTTTTTTAGCAGATTCATTAGATTTGCTACCAAAATTTGAATTAGATAATAATGCTATTTTTGGTATTAAACCAAATTTTTTAACTTGTTTAGCTGCTTGAATAGTAATATTGGCTATTTCTTCAGAAGTTGGATTTTCATTAACATGAGTATCTGTAATAAATAATATTTGATCTTGTAATAGTAGGACATTGAGAGCAGCATAAGTTTGACCATCTTTTTTCTTAATAATATCATCTACATATTTTAATTGATTATCATATTTACTGGAAACTCCACATAATAAAGCATCTCCATCACCTTTGCGAAGAAGCATGGCCCCTATAATAGTATTATGTTTTCTAATCATAGATCTTGCAATATCAGGAGTTACTCCGATTCTCTTTTTAAGATCATAGTAATCTTTCCACATATCTTTGCATTTGAAATTAGTTTCAGGATCTATAATTTTAATGTCTTGATCTACTTTAATTCTAAGACCTAACCTACTAATTGTTGCAGTAATTACATCATTTCTACCAATTAGTATTGGATATGCTAACTTTTCATCTACAATATTTTGTACTGCTCTTATAACTTTTTCATCTTCTCCATCAGCATAAATTACTCTCTTAGGGTCTTTTTTAGCTTGTGAAAAAATAGGTAGCATAGTTTGTCCAGAACGATAAACATATGACATAAGTTTCTGTTTATATTCTTCAATATTTTGTATTGGTCTTGTAGCTACACCTGACTCTGATGCAGACTGAGCTACTGCAGATGCTATATATACTATTAATCTTGGATCAAATGGTTTTGGTATGATATATTCTGGTCCAAAAGTTAGATTTTGACCAGCATATGCTAATGCAACTTCATCATTTTGTTCTTCTTGGGCTAATTTAGCAATTGCTTTTACACATGCTAATTTCATTTCTTCTGTAATATGAGTAGCACCACAATCTAATGCTCCTCTAAAAATAAAAGGAAAACAAAGAACATTATTAACTTGGTTAGGAAAATCTGATCTACCAGTTGCAATTATACAATCAGGCCTTGCTTCTTTTGCTAAATTAGGTAAAATTTCTGGTTCAGGATTAGCTAAAGCCAATATTAAAGGTTTAGGAGCCATTGTTTTAACCATTTCTTGAGTTAAAACTTTTGCTTTAGAGCATCCAAGGAATACATCAGCTCCTTTAATTATATCTGATAGTGTTCTATCAGATGTTTTTTGAGCATAACGTTTTTTAGTAATTTCCATATTACTATCACGACCATCCCATATAACACCTTTAGAATCTGCAACATAAATATTTTCTACTTTAGCTCCTAATTTAACTAGAAGATCTAAACATGCTATAGCTGCAGCACCTGCCCCAGAGCAAGCTATTTTTACATTTTTTAAATCTTTATCTAATACTTTTAATCCATTTAGTATAGCAGCTGAAGAAATTATAGCGGTACCATGTTGATCATCATGAAAAACAGGAATTTTTACTTTTTCTTTTAATTTTTTTTCTATATAAAAACATTCAGGTGCTTTGATATCTTCTAAATTTATTCCTCCAAGAGTTGGTTCTAATGCAGCAATTATGTCTACTAATTTATCAGGATCTTTTTCATTTAGTTCTATATCAAATACATCAATACCAGCAAATTTTTTAAATAAACAACCTTTACCTTCCATTACTGGTTTAGATGCTAACGGTCCTATATCACCTAAACCTAATACAGCCGTTCCATTAGAAATAACTCCAACTAAATTAGCACGTGAAGTGTATTTAGCAGCAGCTATATCTCCATGCTCATAAATTTCCATACATGGTACTGCTACTCCAGGAGAATATGCTAAAGATAAATCATCTTGATTTGATAAAGGTTTAGTAGGATTAACTGATATTTTACCTGAGCTTGGGTACATATGATAATCCAATGCTCTTTTATTTAAGTTATTTTTCATAAATTTATTCGATTAAAAAATTCTTCATTAACAAATTATTGCTTCTTTATCATTGGGAAAAAAATTTATAGATACAAAATACAAGTTTCAAATGCATAATATATTATAATCTGTTATTATTCATAAGAACAGATTTAATTTAAAATCTGATTTGAGATATGTATATTAATCGTATACTCATAGTATTTATAGTTTTATAACATAAACAAATATTCTTCAATACTAAAATTTTATAAACTTGCTGTTTGCTGTTATTATGCAACTTGTTTTACATGATATTAATATAGTATTTTATTTGATATCTTCAAAGGTTTATAATTAATTGATCAATATTGTATATGCATCGTAGCTTTATAAGATTTATAGTGTATATACGTTGTAGTTTTATTTGTGTATTGTATAAATAGTCTAAAATTATATAAAATATTGTTGTAGTTTTACATGTTTTATAAAAATATTTTTTTACACCAAGAATTGCATCGTGGGATGTTCGAAAAGGTGAAGCAAATTATGTCATCAAATAAAGATTTACTTTCAAATTCATATTTATTCGGAACAAATGCGTCATATATTGAGGAACTTTATGAGAATTATATAAAGAACCCTTCATCTGTAAAAGGTGAATGGCGTAATTTTTTTGATAAAATCCAAAATTCTTCTAATAATGAAGAATTAACCAATAACAAAGATATTATTCATTCTTCTATAATAGATCATTTTATTCAAATATCTAAAAACAGAAAAAAATATATTTTCAAAAATACTCATGAATCTGAAATTAATGATAATTCAGAGATTTTCAATTTAATAAATGCATATAGATTACTTGGTCATCATAATGCTAATTTAGATCCTTTAAAAATAAAAATTAAAGATAATTTACCTGAATTAGATCCATTAAATTATAATTTAACAAAAGATGATTTAAATAAACCATTTAATAGTAAAAATACATATTTTCAAAAATCTAAATTATCACTTAAAGAAGCAATAGAATTATTAAAAAAAACATATTGTTCTTCTATTGGTTTAGAGTATATGCATATTTCTAATGCTTCTGCAAGAAATTGGATTCAAGAAAAAATGGAATCTACTTTAGCATCTAAAGAGTTTAATAAAAATGAAAAAATAAATATATTAAATCAATTAACAATATCTGAAGGTTTAGAAAAATTTTTACATACTACATATGTAGGTCAAAAAAGATTTTCACTAGAAGGTGGAGAAAGCTTTATAGTTTCTATGGATGAAGCTGTAAATAGTGCAGCTAAGCTAGGTGTTGAAGAAATAGTAATAGGTATGGCTCATAGAGGTAGACTAAATCTTTTAGTAAATATTATGGGCAAAAGACCTAGAGATTTATTTGATGAATTTGAAGGCAAATATGCTCAAAACTGTACTGATGGAGATGTAAAATATCATAATGGATTTTCTAGTGATGTTACTACTAGATCTGGAAATACTATACATTTATCCTTGGCATTTAACCCATCACATTTAGAGATTGTTAATCCAGTTGTAGAAGGTAGTGTACGTGTACGTCAAGAAAAGAGAGAAAAGGAAAGTTTCAATAAAGTATTACCTATATTAGTGCATGGAGATTCTGCATTTGCTGGTCAAGGTGTAGTTATGGAAACTTTAAATTTATCACAAACTCGTGGCTATACAACCGGTGGAACTTTACATATTATTATTAATAATCAAATTGGGTTTACTACATCTAATATAAAAGATACTAGATCTACAGAATATTGTACAGGTATAGCTAAATCATTTGATGCTCCTATATTTCATGTTAATGGAGATGACCCAGAGGCAGTAGCATTTGTTACACAATTAGCATTAGAATATCGTATGATATTTAATCACGATATTGTTATTGATATTATATGTTTTCGTAAGTTAGGTCATAATGAGCAAGATACTCCATCTTTAACACAGCCAATTATGTATAAACATATTGCTCAGCATCCAGGTACTAGAAAATTATATGCAGATAAGTTAGTTGCAGAAAAAATTTTAGAAAATAATGATGTTGATAATTTTGTAAAAAATTACAGAGATATTTTGAATGATGGTTCTAAAACCATAGTACCTATTATTAGTTCAACTGATAGTCAATATTCTGTTAACTGGTCTTCTTATTTAAATATAGCATGGACTAATGATGCAAATACTGCAGTACCATATGAAAAATTGAAACAATTAGGTCATAAAATAACTACTGTTCCAGAATCTTTTAAATTACATACATTAGTTGCTAAATTAATAAAAGATAGAAGACGTATGATAGATGGTGAAATAAATTTAGACTATGGTATGGGAGAACATCTTGCATTTGCAAGTTTATTAGATGATGGATATCCAGTAAGAATTACAGGTCAAGATTCTGGTAGAGGTACATTTACACATAGACATGCAGTATTACATAATCAAGACAATTCGGATACTTACATACCTTTACAAAATTTATCAGAATATCAGGCAAAATTTAAAGTTGTTGATTCAGTTCTTTCTGAAGAAGCTGTACTAGGATTTGAGTATGGTTATTCATGTTCTGCTCCTAATATTTTGACTATTTGGGAAGCACAATTTGGAGATTTTGCTAATGGAGCGCAAGTTGTAATAGATCAATTTATAAGTTCAGGTGAAGCAAAGTGGGGACGTCAGAGTGGTTTAACAATGATGCTACCTCATGGCTATGAAGGTCAAGGACCTGAACATTCTTCAGCTCGCATAGAACGTTTTTTACAATTATGTGCTGATAATAATATGCAGGTAGTTCAGCCTACAACTGCTGCACAAATATTTCATTTGTTACGCCGTCAAATGGTTAGACTTATTAGAAAACCTTTAGTAATTTTTACTCCCAAATCTCTTTTGCGTAATAAAGATGCAAGTTCTATTTTATCTGATTTTACTGATAAAAATTTTCAGCCTATTATAGGTGAAATAGACAATTCTATACAGAATAGTTCTGTAAAAAAAATTATATTTTGTTCAGGTAAAGTATATTATGACTTATTGCACTATAGAACAGAAAAAAATTTAAAAAATGTTGCGATAATTAGAATAGAACAAATATATCCTATTACTGTTAAAGATCTTAATTTAGAAATTAATAAATATTTCAATGCAGTTGATATCGTTTGGGTTCAAGATGAACCAAAAAATCAAGGTGCCTGGTCATTTATTAATAAATATATATATGATGCTATGCTAAATGGTCAAAAATTAAGATATTCTGGTCGTATAGCTTCATCTTCTCCAGCAGTTGGATATATGTCAAAACATCAAGAACAGCAGAAATCACTCATAGCAAAGGCATTTTCTAACGATATTGAGATTTTTTTATCAAAATGATAATTTAATTATTTAAATGATATATTAGTATTTAATTTTTATAAAATTTATGGAATTTATTATGTCTATAATCGAAGTTGTTGTACCTCAGCTTTCAGAGTCTATCTCAGAAGCAACAATGCTAAATTGGAAGAAAGCAGTTGGTTCTTATGTTGAATTAGGAGAGATATTAATAGAGCTTGAAACTGATAAAGTAGTACTAGAAGTTCCAGCTCCATCATCTGGAATATTGGTAGAAATTATTAAATCTGATGGTAGTGTCGTCACTTCAGGTGATTTAATTGCAAAAATTGATAAATCAGCTACTATAGTTACGAGCAATAAATCTAAAGATACTATTCCTAATATAGAAAACAATCTATCTAACAATGATAAGGATCATCATCAAAAAGAAAAAATAGCTTCTCCATCAGCAACTAAAATATTAGCAGAAAAAAATATAAATATTGATTCAATTAATGGAACTGGTAGAGATGGAAGAATTACAAAAGAAGATGCCTTAAATGCAAATAGTATTTTGCAAACAAATCATCTATCACAGGAAAATATAAATAGTGATATAAATCTTAGAGATGAACAACGTGTTCCTATGAGCAGATTACGTGCACGTATAGCTGAGCGTTTATTACAATCTCAAAGAGAAAATGCTATATTAACAACATTCAATGAAGTTAATATGCAATCTATTATTGAATTGCGTAAAACTTATAAAGATAAATTTGAAAAAAAACATGGTGTTAAATTAGGTTTTATGTCATTTTTTGTAAAAGCTGCTGTGGAAGCTTTAAAACAATATCCTCTTATTAATGCATCTATTGATGGTAAAGATATAATATATCATGGATATTTTGATATAGGTATAGCTGTTGGAAGTCCTAGAGGTTTAGTTGTCCCAATATTACGTAATGCTGATCAACTTTCTATTGCTGAAATAGAAATGAAAATATCTGATTTTGGGAAAAGAGCAGCAATTGGTAAATTAGATATTGAAGAAATGACAGGTGGAACTTTTTCCATTTCTAATGGAGGAGTATTTGGTTCTATGTTATCAACACCAATTATTAATCCTCCACAATCAGCTATATTAGGTATTCATGCTACAAAAGAAAGACCTGTAGTTGAAAATGGACAAATTGTAATCCGTCCAATGAATTATCTTGCATTATCATATGATCATCGTATTATAGATGGTAGAGAAGCTGTTTTAGGATTAGTAGCTATAAAAGAATCTTTGGAAGATCCACAAAGATTATTATTAGATTTATAAGATATTTGATAAATACATATTGAATTATAAATAATAATTCAATATGTATTTTATTTATGCTAATATTTTGAATAGGAACATTATGAATAATAAATTTGATCTAATTGTAATAGGTGCTGGTCCTGGTGGTTATATAGCAGCTATTAGGGCATCTCAGTTAGGAATGTCAGTTGCATGTATTGATGCATGGAGTAATATTAATGGTAATCCGGCACCTGGTGGTACATGTACAAATGTAGGATGTATACCATCAAAAGCTTTATTACAATCTTCAGAATATTTTGATCATGTAAATCATTCATTTCATACTCATGGTATAGAAATTTCTAATGCAAAAATCAATATAAATAATTTTTTAAAAAGAAAAGATAATATAGTTAAACAAAATAATGAAGGTATTCTATATTTATTTAAAAAAAATAAGGTATCATTTTTTCATGGTAAAGGATCTTTTTTTGGTAAAGAAAATGATCAATGGTTAATTAAAGTTAAAAATAAAGAAGAATCTATATTATCTGCTAAAAATGTTATTATAGCAACTGGATCAATAGCTAGAGAATTTCCTAATATTGCTTTTGATGAACAAACAATATTATCTAATGATGGTGCATTAAGTATAAATACAGTTCCTAAAAAACTTGGAATCATAGGTGCTGGAGTTATAGGTTTAGAGTTAGGAAGTGTATGGAGAAGATTAGGTGCAGATGTAACAATTTTAGAATCTGCTCCTAATTTCCTTGCAGCAGCAGATTCTCAAATATCTAAAGAAGCTTTTAAATTATTTACAAAACAAGGATTAAAAATTAATGTAGGTATTGAAGTTAAAGATATTAGTTATTCTAAAAATTCTGTTTCTGTTAAATACAAAGATTCTTCCTCAAATAATCATGAAATAATTTTCGACAAATTAATAGTGTCTATAGGGCGCATCCCATTTACAAAAGATTTAAATGCAGAATCTGTAGGATTAACTTTAGATAGTAAAGGTTTTATTTCTGTTGATAATTATTGCAAAACAAATTTACAAAATATTTGGGCTATTGGTGATGTAGTAAGAGGACCAATGTTAGCTCATAAAGCAGAAGAGGAAGGTGTTTTCGTTGCAGAAATGATTGCAGGACAAAAAGGACATTTAAATTTTAACAATATACCTTGGGTAATTTATACATCACCAGAAATAGCTTGGGTTGGTAAAAATGAGCAACAATTGAAAGAATTAAAGAGAGATTATAAAATAGGTAGTTTTCCATTTATAGCAAATGGTAGGGCTCGTGCTTTAGGTGATACATCTGGTTTTGTTAAAATTATAGCTGATAAATATACAGATGAAGTATTAGGTGTACATATAATTGGTGCTATGGCATCTGAGTTAATTTCTGAAGCTGTTACAATTATGGAATTTAAAGGTTCATCTGAAGATATTGCTAGAATTTGGCATGCTCATCCTACATTATCTGAATCATTAAAAGAAGCAGCTTTAGCATTAGATAATAGATCTTTAAATTATTAAAACTTAAAAAAAGTTAACTATTAAAATAGATAATAGTTAACTTTTTTATTAAAAAATATTTCTATTTCTTTATATGAAACAACGCATTTTAACTGGTATTACAACTTCTGGAACACCTCATTTAGGTAACTATGCAGGTGCAATTCGTCCCGCAATAAAAAATAGTAATTTATCTAATATTGAATCTTTTTTCTTTTTAGCTGATTACCATGCATTAGTTAAATGTCAAGATGCAAATCGTATTCATCAATCATGTTTACAATTAGCAGCTACTTGGTTAGCTTCTGGTTTAAATCCTGAAAAAGTTATATTTTACCGTCAATCTGATGTAATAGAAATTACTGAATTATCATGGATTTTAACATGTGTAACAAATAAGGGATTAATGAATAGAGCACATGCTTATAAATCTTTAATAGATCAAAATATATTAAATGGGTTAGATAAAGATTATGGAATCAATATGGGTCTCTACAATTATCCTATATTGATGGCAGCTGATATATTGCTATTTAAAGCAAATCGTATACCAGTAGGTAGAGATCAATTACAACATATTGAAATAGCAAGAGATATTGCTATAAAATTTAATAATATATATGAAGTTAATTATTTCGTTCTTCCAGAAGCATATATTTCTAAAGATGTAGAAATATTACCAGGTCTTGATGGAAGAAAAATGTCTAAAAGCTATAATAATACTATACCTTTGTTTGAATGTAACTCAAAAGATTTATATAAATATATAATGAGTATTGTAACAGATTCTAGTAAACCTGGAGAGTATAAAGAATCTAAAAATTCTATTATATATTTATTATACAAAGCATTTTCAAATCATGAAGACTCTAGTCAATTTTATAAAGATTTAAATCAAGGAATGTCTTGGAAGGAAGCTAAATTATCATTATTCAATCTTATTAATAGAGAAATAGAACCAATGAGAGAGAAGTATATTGAATTAATATCAAAGCCATCATTTTTAAAAGAAATTTTATTGAATGGAGCAAAAAAAGCTAAGATTATTGCACAAAAAAATATAAATCAAGTTAAGGAAATTATAGGAATAAATGATTTTTAAGTTTTATAATTTATTATGAATATAAACTTTATTTATGATTAATTGAGCCTCGTTAACATAATGAGAAGAACTAAAATTTTTAATCACATCTTGTGACCTTTTTATTGCAGCTAGATATTCTTTTTTTCTATAATAAAAGTTTGCTATATTTAATTCTCTATATGCTAATATATTATCTAAATAATATAAATGTTTTTTAGCATTAGAGAAATATTTGCTTTCAGGATAATTGATAATTAGTTCATTCAATTTGCTGTAGGAAAATAAAATTTTTCTATTTTCTAAATCATATTTTTTTCTTATTTTATAAAATATATTTTTTTTATTTTTGTTTAAATATGTAGTTCCTTGTAAGTATAATAAATAATCGTTCATAGTGTCAGGATATAATATATTTATTTTATTTACTAATTGCTCTAATAATTGTATGTCTCCAGTATTTGAATATATATAAGCTAAATCTGTTAAGATAATTTTGATTTCATTGCTATTATGAGATTTACTTTTTAATATTAATAGTATTTTTATTGCATCTTCCCAATTACTATTCTTTATATATGTTTGTGAAATTTCATATAAAGACTTAAATTCTTGATTTCTATTATTAGCATAACTTTTATTTAATAAAAATATAATACATATAAAAAAAATACATACATGTTTGATGAAATTAATAAACATAAGTAATAATACAAATATCCTTTTTTAAAATATATTAAACAATAAATTATACAATTATTTTTATGTCTCATTCACAAATAAATAAATCTAATGAAAAAAACATAAAATATTTTTGGGTGTCTAAAAATCTAGAACTTAATAGATTAGATAAAATTTTAAATATTTTATTACCTAATTATTCTAGATCAAAATTACAAATATTGATAAAATCCGGCTATATTTTTCTTAATAATAAACAAGTAAAACCATCAGAAATAGTAAAACTTAATGATGTAATTTCAATATTACCACACCAAGATTTTAATGAAGATAATTCTTTTATCCCTGAAAAGATTGATATAAATGTAATATATTCAAATAATAATTTTATTATTATAAATAAACCAGCTGGATTAGTAACACATCCAGGTGCTGGTAATTGGCATGGTACGTTAATGAATGCTTTGTTATTTCATTTTCCAGAATTATGTTCATTACCAAGAGCTGGTATAGTACATAGACTAGATAGAGATACTTCAGGATTAATGGTAATAGCACGTAATGAGCTATCTCAAAATAATTTATCAAAACAATTACAGTTGCGTACTGTAAAAAGAGAATATATTGCAATAGTATCTGGACATCTTTTAAAATCTGGAACAATAAAACTTCCAATAGGAAGAGATAGAGTAAATAGAATAAAAATGACAACTAATCTTAAACATTTAAGATCTTTTAAAGAGGCTATTACACATTACGAGGTTATATCTGTTGGAGAAATGGACAAAAAAAATATTTCTAAAATTATTTGTAAATTAGAAACAGGTCGTACACATCAAATAAGGGTACATATGTCTAGTATTAATCACCCTATATTAGGAGATTCTACTTATGGACCAGCAAATAGTAATAATTTACAAAATATTAAAAGACAAATGTTACACGCATATTATTTAGAATTTTTAGATCCTAGTAATTCAAGCAATAATAAATATAATTTTAAAATAGATTTACCTAAAGATATGTTATTACTTGAAAAATCAATATTATGGAATAATTTTTGAATCAAATTATGGTGGAGTCGGGGGGAATCGAACCCCCGTCCGCTAATTCTTCACAATCACTTCTACATGTTTAGTAAATTAATAATATTTAACTTTACTTTTATTAATTTACAAAATTTAGTAAAGCTAGTCATTTAATTTAAAAAGATATCATATGACTATAACATCTTTCGATTCCTTTATATGTCGTTGCTATGAATATTAATTTGGTATTACTAAATATATTCAAATGATCCAAGGAAAAAATCAATGCAACGGCTAATAGACTAAGCTGCTAGCTTGTAACGCGAATCGTTTGCGTTTATATTGTTCAGATAAATTTTTACGAGATAATCTGATACTCGACATGCCGTAAATTGTTGTTAAATCAACGTCGAATCCAGTCGACCCCATAAATAACATAATCGTTAATTATATATCAAAATAACTAATAATTATAATTCTTTTTTTTTATCATCATCATATAATTTATATTAACATCTTTAGATAAATAAAATTTTTCTAAAAATGGATTATAAGAAATACCAATAATATCTATTAAATCTAAACCATGATGAATAATTATTTTATATAGTTCACTAGGTTTTATAAATGATTCATATTTATGTGTACCTCTAGGGAGAATATTGAATATATACTCTCCTCCCAAAATAGCATATAAAAAAGATTTTAAATTTCTATTTATTGTTGATAATACTATTACTCCATCATCATTTAATAAATTTTTACAGCTATTTATGATAGATATAGGATTATCTACATGTTCTAGCATTTCCATACAAGTAATTATATCAAATTTCTCTGAAGATGTTTTTTCAAATAATTCTATACTAGTTCTATAATATTTTGGTTTAACATCATAATTTCTACAATGGTACTTAGCTATTTCTATAGATTTTTTAGACATATCTATACCTGTTACAAGACCACCTAAAGATGATAAAGTTTCAGATAAAATTCCTCCACCACAACCTACATCTAATATTTTTTTATCTTTATAAATATTAACAAAATCATTAATCCATTTTACTCTTATATCATTTAATAAATGTAAAGTTTTAAATTTACCATCTTTAATCCACCAAGAATCAGCTAAATTATCAAAATGAGAAATTTCTTCATAATTTACATTATCTCCAAAATTTTCATTTAAATAATTTTGATTTTCCATAATATTGTCTTTATCAAATATGTTTTTTTAACGATTATTACCTATAATTTCAATTTTAACTCTACGGTTTTGTGCTCTTCCTTCACTAGATGCATTAGAAGTTTTTGGTTCTTTAGCACCTTTACCATATGCAGAAATTATATCCTCACTTAAGTTACTATTATTTAATAAGTAATTTTTTACAGAATTAGCACGTAATTCTGATAATTTATTATTATATGAATCTTTTCCAGTTGAATCTGTATGACCTATAGAAATAATTTCCTTAATATTTAAATTGGAAGATAATTCTAATAATTGATTTATTAGTTTTTGTGATTCTAACTGTAAATTATAATCATCAAATGCAAAATTTGTTTCTATATTATATTTACAATAAGCACCATCACAAATTTTTGAAGCAGTTTGTTCACTCCAATTAGAATTACGCCAACATAATCCATTACTATTTTTCCAATTTTGTCCAAAATTTCCTTGCCAGTTATTATTAATAATAGTATCAGCATAGATGGATTTTGATATTACAAAAAAAGCAATTAGAAATAATAGTATTTTTATAATATAGCCTTTTACAATACATTTTTTTTTCATATCACATTTTTTGTTCATTTTTATTCTCCCAATTTTATTTTAAATATATTTTTTTCGATATATTAGGGTAATATTCTGATAAATTATTAATCATAATACGAATAATACTAAAGTATTTATTGATTTTTTGTTAAAATATATTAAACAGATTAATTATTTATGTATTTATTTTTAAATGAATATTTAACATAGTTGTTGATTACGTGCAACTAAATTATATATAAAATTATTTTATATATTTACATTTAATTAATTAAGTTCAAATTTTTATTAAATATTATATATTTATTTAAAGCTATATATATTTTACATCTTTTTTATTTATGATTGATTTTAAATTTTATGAATTCATTTGCTAAAGAAACTCTTCCTATAACAATAGAAGAAGAAATGCGCCGTAGTTATTTAGATTACGCAATGAGTGTAATTGTTGGAAGGGCACTTCCTGATGTCAGAGATGGCTTAAAACCAGTTCATAGAAGAGTATTATTCGCTATGAATGAATTAAATAATGATTGGAATAAACCATATAAAAAATCAGCTCGTATAGTAGGAGACGTTATAGGTAAATATCATCCTCATGGCGATCAATCGGTATATGCTGCTATAGTAAGAATGGCTCAAACATTTTCAATGAGAAATACATTGATAAACGGTCAGGGTAATTTTGGATCAATAGATGGTGATAGTGCTGCAGCAATGAGATATACTGAAATTAGACTTTCTAAAATAGCTCATCATATTTTAGCTGATATCGATTTTAATACTGTAGATTTTATTGAAAACTATGACGGAAGTGAATATGAACCAGTTTTATTACCATCAAAAATTCCTAATTTACTTTTAAACGGTAGTTCAGGAATAGCTGTTGGTATGGCAACTAGTATACCTACTCATAATTTAGGTGAAGTTATAGATGGTTGTATTCATTGTTTACATAATCCAGAATGTTCTATTGAAGATTTAATGGAATTTATTCCTGCACCAGATTTTCCTACAGGTGGAATTATATATGGTATATCTGGTATTAAAGAAGGTTATAGAACAGGTCGTGGTCGTGTAATTATGAGGGCAGAAACTCATTTTGAAAAATCTAACAAAGACAATAAATATTCTATTGTTGTAGATAGTTTACCTTATCAAGTAAATAAAAAAACATTACAAGAACGTATTGCTGAATTAGTTAATGAACATAAAATAGAAGGTATTTCTGATATTAGAGATGAATCTGATAAAGATGGTATGCGACTAGTAATTGAACTTAAAAGAGGAGAAATACCAGATATTATTTTGAATAATTTGTATAAATATACTCAATTACAAGATTCTTTAGGAATTAATTTAGTTGCTTTAGTAGATGGACAGCCAAAATTATTAAATTTGAAGGAAATTATAGTTTATTTTTTAAAACATAGAAAAGAGGTAGTTACTAGGCGCACTATGTTTTTATTAAATAAAACTAAAGAAAAAGCGCATATTTTAGAAGGATTAGCAGTAGCAGTAGAAAATATTGATGAATTTATCAGTATTATTAAATATTCATCTAATTCTAATGATGCTAAAAGAGATTTAATGAATAAGTTATGGAAATCTTCTATAGTATCTAAAATGATTGTAGATCATAAAATTATCAATAACTATCAAACAGATATAAATAATGAAATAGGATTAATAAATGATTGCTATTATAAAATTAGTGAAATACAAGTTCAAGAAATATTGAATATGAGGTTACAGCGTTTAACTGGATTAGAAAGAGAAAAAATTTTTCATGAATATAATAGTGTAATATCTGAAATATTAGATTTTGAAGATATTCTTAATGATAATAACAGAATTATAAATATAATTGATAAAGAATTAAATCAAATTAAGAAAGAATTTTATTCTGATATTAATGATTTTAGAAAATCAAAAATTGAATTTAATGCATATGAATTAGAAACTGAAGATTTTATTAAACCAAAAGATATGGTTGTAACTTTATCTCATTATGGATATATAAAAAGTCAATTATTATCAGAATATCGATCTCAAAAAAGAGGCGGACATGGAAAACAAGCTACCTCTACAAAAGAAGATGATTGGATAGATCATATTTTAATAGCAAATACTCATGATTTCTTATTGTGCTTTTCAAATAAAGGAAGAGTTTATTGGTTAAAAGTATGGGAAATTATACCTCAAGGTTCTAGAAATTCAAAAGGTAAGCCTTTAATTAATATTTTAAATTTATCTGAAAATGAAAAAATTACTACTATTTTACCTATAAAAGAATTTAGTACAAATAAATATATATTTATGGCAACTGCACGTGGAATTGTAAAAAAAACACCATTATCAGAATTTTCAAATCCACGTAAAAAAGGAATAATAGCTGTTTCTTTAGATTTAGATGATTACTTGATTGGAGTAGATATTACAGACGGTAATAATGATATTATGCTATTTTCAGATGCTGGTAAAGCAGTTCGTTTTAAAGAATCTGATGTAAGACATGTTGGTAGAAATGCTAGAGGCGTACGTGGCATGTTATTAAATAAGCAACAAAAAATAGTATCATTGATCGTTTCTAATAATGAAAATTGTAGCATATTAACAGTTACAGAAAATGGATTTGGTAAACGCACTTCTATATCAGAGTATACAAGACACGGTCGTGGTACCAAAGGTATGATTGCAATACATAGTAGCCTAAGAAATGGTAAATTGGTTGGAGCAATTGCAGTTAATTATATTGATGAAATAATGTTAATTACTAATAGTGGTATTTTAGTAAGGACTAGAGTTTCTGAAATTAGAGAAATGGGAAGATCTACACAAGGAGTAACACTGATCAATGTTAATAAATCTGATGTTCTTTCTGCTGTAAAACGTGTTGTAGAACATGAAGGTAATATTAATAAAAATGATTAACTTAATATGAATAAAGGTTGGAATTTTTCTGCAGGTCAATCTATGTTACCTAGTGAAGTAATTAATCAAATTTCAAATGATGTTTTTGATTTTAATTCATCTGGTATGTCTATTTTAGAAATTAATCATAGAAGCGATGATTTTGCTAATATTATTTATGAAGCTGAAAAAAATTTGATGCATCTTTTAGATTTACCTGATCATTATGAAATTTTATTTATGCAAGGTGGTGCTTCTGTTGCTAATGCTATGATTCCTATGAATATTAGTTATAATTCAGTAGCAAATTTTATATTGTCTGGTTACTGGTCTAATAAATCAAAAAATGAAGCTTCTAAATATTGTCAAGTACATATAGCAGCTGATTCTTTTTCTAATAATATTAATAACTATTATTTTCCAAAGATAGAAAATTGGAAAGTATCTAATAATCCTTCATATTTACATATATGTAGTAATGAAACAATTACTGGTTTAGAATTTGTAAATTGGAATGATTATTCTCAAAAAAAAATATCCTTTGTAATAGATGCAACATCAAATTTTCTTTCAAGAAAATTTAATATGAATAATGTAGGAATACTATTTGCAGGATGTCAAAAAAATATTGGTATATCAGGCTTAACAGTAATAATTATTAATAAAAATTTATTAAATAGGCACCCTTTAAAAACATGTCCTACAGTATATAATTTTCATAATATGTTTTTAAAAAAATCTATAGTTAATACTCCTCCAATTTTTGCCATTTACGTAGCAGGATTAATTTTTAAGTGGTTATTGAAAAATGGAGGTATTGAAAAATTTGAATCTAATAATATTAAAAAATCTGAGATATTTTACAAATATCTAGATTCTACTAAATTCTATATTAATTATGTGGAACATAAATATCGTTCTAGAATGAATGTAACTTTTAATTTAGTTGATGAAACTAAAAATAAGAAATTTTTTGATAATGCTAGTGATGCATTATTATATAATTTAAAAGGTCATAGAAATTTAGGAGGATTTAGAGCTTCTATATATAATGCTATGCCAATTGACGGTATTCATGCTTTAATAAACTTTATGAAGGATTTTGAGTGTCGATATGGATAATCTTCTAATTTTAGAAAAATTAAAACCATTTAGAAAACAAATAGATGATTTAGATAAAAGTATAGTTAAATTATTAAATCAAAGAGCTAATATTGTAAAAAAAATAGGAAAAATCAAACATGAATTTCATTCTAAAGATCCAATTATACGACCTGATAGAGAAGCAGCAATAATTAGCAAATTACAAGAAGAAAATACAGGAGATTTCCCAAATGAAGCTATATCTTCTGTATGGTGTGAAATTATGTCTGCTTGTAGAAATTTAGAGAAAAATATTACAATTTCTTATTTAGGACCAAATGGTTCTTTTTCAGAGCAAGCTGTCTTTGCATTATTTGGTCATTCTATAGATCAATTACCTTGTGACTCTTTTGATGATGTTTTTAAGTCAGTAGAATTAAAAAAAGCTGATATAGGTGTTGTACCTATTGAAAATTCTACTGAAGGAGCTGTTAATAGAACTTTAGATTTACTTTTAAATACATCATTAAAAATTATTAATGAAAAGACTTTGCCAATTAAACATTGCTTAATGTCAACAGCAACATCTACTCAAAATATAAAAATTATTTATGCACATCCTCAAGCATCATCTCAATGTATTCAATGGTTAAACAAAAATTTTCCTAATATAGAATTAGTAGCAGCTTCTAGTAATTCTGATGCAGCTAGAATGTCTTTGTATAATAAAAATGCAGCTGCTATAGCAGGTGAAATAGCTGCAAAAGTCTATAATTTAAATATATTAAAATCAGGTATACAAGATGATATTAATAATCGTACACGTTTTATATCTGTAGGAAATATTAAAACATCTCCTAGTAAAAGTGATAAAACTAGCTTAATTTTATCTGTTCCAAATAAACCAGGTGCAGTCTATGAAATGTTATTTCCTTTAGTAAATCACAGTGTGTCAATGACTAGATTAGAATCAAGACCAGCTCGTAATGGAAAATGGGATTATTTTTTCTATGTTGATATCGAAGGTCATTGTGATAGTCCAAATATTTCTATAGCTCTTAAGGAGCTAGAAAATAATGTAGAATTTTTTAAATTACTTGGCTCTTATCCAACAAACTGAGATAAAGAATTAAAAATGATAGTATAAAATTTTTATACATAAATTAAAACTATTTATATATGAATAATAATATTTTAAATGATGATGAAAAGTATCATAAAAATGGTTTCTTTGTTCCAATTTTAGGTATCATAGGTGTTGGCTTAATAGGAGGTTCTTTTGCATTATCTTTGCGTAATAAAAATCGAGTAGGAAAGGTAATTGGTGTAGGTAGAAATAATGATTCGTTAATAAATGCAAAAAATTTAGGTATAATTGATGTTATTTCTTCTTTAGAAGAGGTATCTAATATAGCTAATATGATTGTCATATCTACACCTGTTAGTTACTTTAGTTCTTTATTTAAAAAAATTTTGCCTACATTAAATGATAGTGTTATCATCACTGATGTTGGAAGTACTAAAGTAGAAGTAATTAAACAAGCTCGTTTAATTCTTGGTAAAAAAATTTCACAATTTATACCAGCTCATCCAATGGCTGGATCTGATGAAAGTGGCCCTCAAGCAGCTAATGCTGAACTTTTTCAAAATCGTAAAGTTATCATTACTCCTTTAGAAGATAATTTACCAAGCGATATTAATTATATAAAAAATGCTTGGAATATTTGTGGTGCAAATGTATTAAAAATGTTACCTAAAGAACATGACGATGTTATGGCTGCAGTTAGCCATATTCCACATTTACTCTCTTCTATATATATGTCTTGTATTACAAAATCGGAAAATGTAGATTTGCTATTATCTATAGCTGGTAGTGGATTTAAAGATTTTACTAGAATTGCAGGTAGCTCTAGTGAGATGTGGTCTGACATATTTTTATCTAATAAATCTGCAGTATTATCTTATATGAATTCAATTCAATTAACTATCTCAGATTTCATTAAATTAATAGAAAATAATGATATTAATAAATTAAGATTTTTACTAAACCAAAGTTCTGATAAACGACGTAATTGGCATAAGGATTAAATTAATAATCATGAATGATAATATTTTGAATTTACAAACTATAAAATTAGCTAAAGGTGTTATTACTTTACCAGGTTCAAAAAGTATATCAAATAGAATACTTTTATTAGCAGCATTATCAAATAATGAAACAAATATTAATGATATATTATTTTCTGAAGATACAGAAATAATGATGAATGCTTTAAAAACTTTAGGAGTCAAAATAGTATTAAATAATGATAGATCAATTAAAGTCATTGGTAATGACTTTAATTTTCCTGTCAAAGAATCAAACTTATTTTTAGGTAATGCAGGAACAGCTTTCAGACCATTAACTGCAGTTTTATCAATAATGGGTGGTTCATATATATTAAGTGGTATAGATAGAATGCATGAAAGACCAATTAAAGATTTAGTTGATGCATTGTGCCAAATAGGTGCTAATATAAAATATTTAAAAAATGAAGGCTATCCACCTATAAAAATTAAAAATCCTAATTTCACTAATAATCATATCAACATTAAAGGTAATGTTTCTAGTCAATTTTTAACATCTATATTATTATCAGGTCCTATATTTAATTATAAAACACAAAAAAATTTATCTATATATATAGATGGTGATTTAATTTCAAAACCTTATATTGATATTACTTTAAATTTAATGAAGAGATTTGGTGTAGATATACAACATAATAATTTCAAAAGATTTGAAATATTAGCAAATTCTAAATATACAAGTCCTGGAAATATTTATATAGAAGGAGATGCTTCTTCTGCATCTTATTTATTATCTATGGGTGCAATTGGTTTAGGTCCTGTTAGAGTATATGGAGTTGGAAAAAATAGTATACAGGGCGATATAGAATTTACAAAAATATTAAATATTATGGGAGCTTCAATATCTTTTGGCGATAATTGGATAGAAAGCAGAGGCATCAAAGTACATAGTGGAGAAAAATTAAAAGCTTTTAATTATGATTTTAATTTAATTCCAGATGCTGCAATGACTGCAGCTGTTTTAGCAATATTTGCTGATGGTCCTTGTAAATTAAATAATATAGGTAGTTGGCGAGTTAAAGAAACTGATAGAATATATGCAATGCAAAATGAATTACAAAAAATTGGAGCAAAAGTTATATCAGGTAATGATTGGATGATTATATATCCAATTAATGATAATGAATGGAAAGATGCTACAATAGATACATGGAATGATCATAGAATAGCAATGGCTCTTTCGTTAGCAGCATTTGGAAAATCTAAAATTACTATATCTAATCCTAAGTGTGTTAACAAAACATTTCCAAATTATTTTGATGTATACAAAAATTTAATAATAAATTAATAAATAATTTTTATTTTATGTTAAATATTATTACAATTGATGGTCCTACTGCTTCTGGAAAAGGTACAATATCTAAAAAATTAGCAAATAAATTAAATTGGAAAATTTTAGATAGTGGTTCAATATATAGAGCGATTTCATATATGGCTCTGAAAAAGAATTTGTCTATTTTTAATATTCAAGAAATTTTGCTTTTGATTAAAGATAGTAAATTAATTTTTAAAGATAGTAAAATTTTTTTAGAGAACGTAGATATTTCTCAAAAAATCAGGACTGAAGAAATAGGTAGTTTTGCATCTAAAATATCCAAATTTAACAATATTCGTAAAGTACTAATAGATTATCAAAGAAGTTTTTATACAAATACGGGATTAGTCGCAGATGGAAGAGATATGGGTACTGTGGTTTTTCCAGAAGCAAAATTAAAAATTTTTCTTACTGCTAATATTGAAATAAGAATAAAAAGAAGATTTAATCAATTGACCAAAAAAGGTGTTTCTGCTAATCTTAAAAATCTAGCAAAATCTATTAAAGATAGAGATTTAGCAGATATTAATAGGTCATGTTCACCTTTGATAATAGCTAAAGATGCATATGTTATAGATTCATCCTATATTGATTCTGACAAAGTCACGAATTACATATTTAATATTTGGATGAATAGGTTCTGTTGTATTAAGTAATAACATTTAATACAGTCAGTTTTTTAATTTTTTTTATTTATATTTATTAGTGTAATAAAATAACTAATATATTATATAAGATATATTTAGGCATATAGGTTAAATATAAATGTCGTCAACTATAAATAATTTTGATAATAATGAGAGCTTTGCTGATTTATTTGCTCTAAGTTTGAAACAACAAGATATGAAATCTGGTGAAGTTATTACTGCTGAAGTAGTAAGAATTGATCGTCATTTCGTAATTGTAAATGCTAATTTAAAGTCAGAATCTTTAATTCCAATAGAAGAATTTTTGAATGACCAAGGAGAATTAGAAGTTAATCCTGGTGATTTTGTATCTGTTGCCATAGATTCATTAGAAAATGGTTATGGTGATACTATATTATCTCGAGATAGAGCTAAACGTTTATCAGCATGGTTAAAATTAGAACAAGCTTTAGAAAGTGGTGAATTAATTAATGGTACTATTACTGGTAAAGTTAAAGGTGGATTAACAGTAATGACCAATGGAATTAGAGCTTTTTTACCAGGTTCTTTAGTAGATATTAGGCCAGTAAAAGATACAACTCCATATGAAGGTAAAACCATGGAGTTTAGAGTTATTAAACTAGATCGAAAAAGAAATAATGTTGTATTATCAAGACGTCAAGTATTAGAAATTAATATGGGTGAAGAACGTCAAAAAATAATAGATAATTTATATGAGGGCGCTATTGTAAAAGGAGTAGTAAAAAATATTACTGATTATGGTGCTTTTGTAGATTTAGGTGGTGTTGATGGTCTTCTACATATTACAGATATGGCATGGCGTAGAGTTAGACATCCATCTGAAGTGTTACAGGTATGTCAAGAAGTAGAAGCTAAAGTATTAAAATTTGATCAAGATAAAAATAGAGTATCTTTAGGAATTAAACAATTAGGTGATGACCCATGGGTAGGATTATCTCGTAGATATCCACAAGGAACTAGAATTTTTGGTAAAGTGACAAACTTAACAGATTATGGTGCATTTGTTGAAATAGAAGATGGTATTGAAGGTTTAGTACATGTTTCTGAAATGGATTGGACTAACAAAAATGTTGATCCTAAAAAAGTTGTTACTTTAGGTAATGAAGTAGAAATTATGATTTTAGAAATCAATGAAGAGCGTAGAAGAATATCTTTAGGTATGAAGCAATGCAAGCCAAATCCTTGGGAAGAATTTGCGGCAAACTTCAAACGTGGAGATAAGGTTCATGGAGCTATTAAGTCTATAACTGATTTTGGCGTATTTGTTGGATTATCTGGTAATATTGATGGTTTAATACACTTATCTGATTTATCATGGTCAGATTCAGGTGAAGAATCTGTACGTAATTTAAAAAAAGGCGATGAATTAGAAGCTGTAATATTAAGTATTGATACTAATAAAGAACGTATCTCTTTAGGTGTAAAACAATTAGAAGATGATCCTTTTAATGCTTTCATTAATATGCATGAAAAAGGTACTATTGTTTCTGGAAAAATTAAATCAGTAGATCATAAAGGTGCTGTTGTTACTTTATCTGAAAATGTAGATGGTTATTTAAAATCTTCAGAAATTTCTGTTGGTAAAATTGAAGATGCTTCTGTATTATTAAAGGTAGGAGAGAAAATAGAGGCATCTATTATAAATATAGATCGTAAAGCAAGAACAATTCAATTATCTATTAAAGCTATGAATGTTATAAATGAAACAACTGAAATAGTACAACAACGTGTAATTGATTCTAGTGCTTCTTCAGGAACGACTAATCTAGGGGCTTTATTAAAAGCAAAACTTGATCAACAAAGAAACGAAAATTAGTAATTTCAATAAAGATTAAATTTATTTAATTATTAAATTTATAATGTTATTTTTAATATTATTAATAATATTGAAAATAACATTATTTAGTTATAATATTAATTATTTAGTAAATAATTGGTTTTAATTTATTTTCTATACATTTTTTCATTATTAAAAGTGGATAATATGTATTACTTTTCTTTATTTTTTAAATTTATCTTTTTTATTATTATTTTAATTTTTGCCTTGATTAATCTTGATCATGTTAATATCAAGTTATGGCACAATTTAATTATCAAAGATGTTCCTGTAATAGTGGTAATATGTATTTCTTTTTTTTCTGGTATTCTATACCATTGGTTATTTACATTTCCTATTTTACTTAAACTGAAAAACCAAATTTTTAAATTACAAAAAGAACTAAAAAATATATCTAAAAATCAGTAATTTTTTGTATAAAATTTAGCATGGAAGTTTTTTTAATTTTTCATAATTAATGTATAATTAAAATTAACTATAATACATATCAAATAAAATCATCTTCCAATTATAAAACAAATAAAATTTTGCTTAAAATAAATATTTATAACTATTAAATTTTAATCAAACATATTAAATAAATATGATTATTTAAAATTTTACTATGATATTTCCTATAAATGACATTAAAAAACATAAAGTATTAATAGTAGGAGACATTATACTTGATACTTATTGGTTTGTTAAAAATCATAAATTATCATATGAAGCTATGCCTATACATGTTGCAAGTAAAGAAGATCAATTAGGTGGAGCTGGAAATATTGCAAAAAATATAACTTTATTAGGCGCATTTACTACATTAATAGGTATATGTGGTGATGACGAATCTGGAAAATTGATAAATTCTTTGCTAAAAAAATATAATATATGTTCTAAAATTATTTTTGAGAAAAATAATATTACAACATTACAAATGAAAATATTAGATAAAATACACCAATTATTAAGTGTAGATTTTGAAAATATGCCTGACAAAAAATCTATAAATAAATTATATAAAATTTTTATTAAAGAAGTTCAAAATCATGACATAGTAATATTTTCAGATCATAATAAAGGATCACTTATTCAAATTGATAAGATGATATCATTTGCAGAAACATTAAAAATCCCTATTTTAGTTGATCCAATAGATATTTTATCTAAAAAATATACAGAAGCAAATTTTCTAACGTTTGATAAATTAGAAATAAAAAAATAATTGGAGATTTTAATAATTAAAGATATTTCAATAATAACATATCATTATTAAGAAAAAAGTTAGTTACTACTAAGTTAGTAACAATTTTTAAATATTGTATGACATTTTTTGATAAATATAAAATCTCAATTTAATCAAATTATTGAAATGTAATATTTTATTAATACTATAATTACAACAATTACAGCATATAAATATATTTGCTGAGTTAATTTTAATTAAGTATTAAGATAAGAAAACAAATTGGTAATTCATGAATATATTAGAATTATAAATTTTATTAATTATAAGGAGATTATCTACTTTGAAAATTTTAATACCTATAAAAATGGTAGTGGATCATAATATAGCTATTCAACTAAAAAACGATAAATCTAGTCTTGATATTGAAAATTTAAAGATGTCTATCAATCCTTTTGATGAACATGCAATAGAAGAAGCAATACGTCTAAAGGAAAATGGGATTGCTAAAGAAATAATTTCTATTTCTTGTGGATCTTTAAAGGCACAACAAATACTTAAAACATCTATGTCAATGGGTATAGATAGAAGTATTCTTTTTGAATGTGATTCTGATCTTGAACCTCTTGCTATCGCTAAAATATTAAAATATGCAATAGAATTAGAAAAACCTGATTTAGTAATTATGGGTAAACAAGCTATTGATGATGATTCTAGTCAAACTGGTCAAATGTTAGCTGGTTTATTAAATTGGCCACAAGCTACTTTTGTAAATAAAATTGAAAATATCAATAATAATGAAATTATAATAAAAAGAGAAGCTAATCATTCATATGAAATATTGTCTATTAAATTACCGGCTATTATTACTGTAGATTTGAGTATTAATGAACCAAGGTATATTTCATTAACTAATATTATAAAAGCTAAGAAAAAAAGTTTAACAATAATTGATGTTAAAAAATTAAATTTAAATTTAATCAATAGATTAAAAATAAATAATTTTCAAGAACAAATCTTAGAAAGATCAGTGCAATTAATTTCTAATGTAGATGAATTAATAGAAAAAATAAAAAATAATAATAAGGGTTAAGAATGACAGTGTTAATCATTGCTGAATATAATAACAATCAACTAGAATCTTCAACAATTTCTACAATAAATGCTGCAAAATTAATTGAAAATGATATACATTTAATGATATGTGGATCAAATTTAAAAAATTTAATATTAAATATACATAAATTAGATACAGTTTCTAAAATAATTATTATTGAAAATGATAATTATTTTTATATTTCAGCAGAAACTATGACTAAAGAAATATTAAATATTTATAAAAAATATGAGTATATTTTATTTGCATCGACATCTTTTGGAAAAGATATTGCACCAAGATTAGCAGCATTATTAGATGTATCACCAATATCTAATGTGATAGATATAAAATCACCTAATATTTTTTTAAGACAAATATATTCTGGAAAATTTTTAATTGAAGTTGAAATTAATGAACCTATAAAAATTTTAACAATTTGTACTAGTTCTTTTAGTTCTCACATTAACTACGATAATGATAATATATTTTTAGAGTATCTAAATCATAAATTTGAACCATATCCATATAAAAATTTAATAAATAAAAGTATTGTATCTAATGAAAAAAATTTTTCTAACTCTAATATTATAGTGTCTGGAGGTTATGGTATTGGTAGTGCAGAAAATTTCAATAATTTAATTCAAAAATTAGCTAAAAAATTAAATGGTGCAGCTGGGGCTTCTAAGGCAGCTGTTGATGCTGGTTATGCTGATAATAATCTTCAAATAGGACAAACTGGCAAAACTGTATCTCCTGATATATATATAGCAATTGGTATATCAGGAGCTATTCAGCATATTGTTGGGATGAAACAATCTAAAATAATAATTGCTATTAATCAAGATCCAGAAGCTAATATTTTTAAAATAGCAGATTATGGTATGATAGGCGATTTATTTGAGATTATTCCATTAATAATAGAAAAAATATGATATATTATGTACTTGTTATGAATTTTAAAATTCATCCTCTGCTAGTGTAATACAAACATAAATAAATATACATGCTAGTATATAAAATTGATGATAATGGACTCAATATGAATATTATATCTATAATAGAAAAAGAAGAAATAGAAAGATTAACTAAAAACAAAAAATTAGCTATATTTAATCCAGGTGATACTATAGTTGTAAATTTAAATGTAGTAGAAGGGACAAGAAAGCGTATTCAAGCATATGAAGGTGTAGTAATAGCTATACGAAATCGTGGACTAAATACTTCTTTTATAGTTCGCAAACTATCTTCTGGTGAATCAGTAGAACGTACATTTCAGATGTATTCTCCACAAATTGCTAGTATTGAACTAAAGAGACAAGGCGATGTCAGAAGAGCAAAATTATACTATCTCAGATCAAGATTTGGTAAATCTGCTCGTATAAAAGAAAAACTAATTAAAAAATAATTGATTAATAAATAATAGAAATATTAAATTTGATATTTCTATTATTTATTAATCATAATGTTTTTATATAATTCATACCTATATTCATAAATTATATTATTTTTGATTGCTTCCTTAATGCCACATTCTTTTTCATATATATGTTTACAATTATAATATTTACAGTTTTGAAAAAATGGTTCAAATTCATAAAATGCCTTCAAAATTTCTTTTTCTGTAACATGATTTAACCCAAATGTTTGAAATCCTGGAGCATCTATTACAGTAGCATTTATTTCAGAGATTTTATAAGATTTAATAAAACTTGTTGTATGTTTTCCTGTATTTAATTTTTGAGAAAATTCCCTAGTTTTAATATCAATATCATTATAAATAGTTTTTATTATAGTTGATTTACCCATACCACTTTGTCCTAAGAAAAGATTTTTTTTGTTTTTTAATATTTTATATAGTAGTAATTTTGTATTTATAGTATCATGAGCACATATTTTGACAATATTTATCTTTAAATTAGAAAACATTTCTAATATTTTATTTAAATGTTTTGACTCTTTTAAATCTATTTTATTTAAAATAATAGTAGATTCAATAGATGATCTACTAGCTTCTATTAAAATTCTTTGTAATAAATTTACAGAAAAACTAGGTTTGACTGCAATAATAATCAAAATTTGATCTATATTAGCAGCGATAAACTTAGATTTACTAAATAAAGATCTATATACTATATTCCTTCTATCAATAATTTTTTCTATAATATTGAAGTTGTTCAATACAACAATATCACCTACTACAATACAATGTTTTATATTATTGGGAATAATATATGTTTCTAATTTATTATCTATATCTATCACAAAAGATGATTTATTTAATGATACAATTGTTCCTATTTTTTTTGTGTACATTTTTATTTCCTAATATTTATCAAAATATTTTAATTCTAGTTTTCATATTTTTGTGTAAAATATGATTTTTCACTATCATATTTTTGATATATAAATATTTATGCATAAATTTTTAAATAAAAATAATTTTAAATCTTCTAATTGGGTTTGGATAGATATGGAAATGACTGGTTTAAATCCAGAAATTGATTATATACTAGAAATAGCTATTGTAATTACTGATTACAATTTAAATATAATTGCCGAATCTCCAAGCATAGTAATATATCAACCGGATAGTATTCTAGATACTATGAATGATTGGAATTATAATACTCATACAAAAACTGGGTTATTAAAACATGTAAAAAAATCTAATACGAACGAGCAAACAGCTGAAATTTATTTACTAAACTTTATTTCTAATTTTGTTGCTATGAAAGAATCACCTTTATGTGGAAATACAGTAAGTCAAGATAGAAAATTTTTGACTAAATATATGCCAATTCTTGAATCTTTTTTTCATTATAGAAATATTGATGTCAGCTCTATCAAAGAAATAGCAAAAGCATGGTATCCAAATGATTTGATTAATTTTCAAAAAAAAAATAATCATAGCGCATTATCTGATATATATGAATCTATAGAAGAATTAAAATTTTACAAAAAAAGGATTTTTAAATTTCTTTAATATAAATAGTTTCTTCAAGTTTTTTTTATAACCGCAATCCAATAATAAAAATAAAGTATTATAGAAGATATTGTTAAGCTCAAAAGTGACATTATCCACATACAACCAGCACCTAATGGAGCGTTTGGTAATATAATATTTTTTATATGTATAAAATTTTCTAAACCTGGACCAAAACTAAACCACCATCCACCTAGTACTCCTATAAAACCTAAACATATGCTTTGAATGATGAATGGTACTATTATTATTTTATAAGATCTTAATAAATAAGAAGCTAAGCAATGTAATGAATCTATAATATGAAATACTGGCAATATTGGTATTAAAGAAATAGCTATTTTGATTATTTGAGAGTCATTAGTATAAATATTAACTATAAAATTTTTAAAACATATTAATAGTATAGCTGTAAATATAGATCCTATTAAAGTAAGTAATAGACCTGAATATCCATTTATTAATGCATATTTATATTTTTTTGCTCCTATTGATTGTCCAGTAACAGCTGAAGTTGCTGCAGCAATAGCCATAGGCATCATATAGCAAATAGAAGATAAATTAATCATAATTTGATGACCACTAGTAATAATATCACCCTCTCTTGCAATTAGTAATGCCATAAAAGTGAACACTAGTATTTCTGTAAGATATGCTGCTCCTATAGGAATACCAATTTTTAATAATTCTATAATGATCTTATAATTAGGTAGGGCAATATGTAAATTAAACTTATTATAGTAATCATCATTTTTTATTATTACTATTCCCATGATTAAACTCATCCATGATACTATAACTGTAGATAAACCAGCGCCTATAGCTCCCATAGATTTAAATCCTAATAAACCATAAATAAAAATAATATTTAAAATAAATTTTATTAAGATAGAAAATAAGCTAATTATCATTACTAATTTAGGCTTAGATATAGAAGTGCTTAATATATAAACCGCTCTAAAAATAATTAATGGTGGTAAAGCAAAAACTAAAACTTTTAAATAATCACAAATTTTATATTTTAACGTCTCATTAATTTCACCTGAAATAGATAACCATAAATCTATTCTTGTCATTACTAAAGATCCCAATGCTGAAATCAATATAGCTAGCCATATTCCTTGCCCCCAATATTTGCCAATATCAGAATATTTTTTTGCTCCAAAACTTTGAGATAAAATTGGTATTAATGAATTCATTATACCAATCAAAGTTACAAATACAGTAGCATTAATAGATACAGCTAATGACATAGATGCTAAATCTGCAGGACTAATATGACCTGTCATAGTAGTATCTATAAACCCAAATAAAATTCCAGCCCATTGTGAAATTAAAATAGGCCATGCTTGTTCCAATATATTTTTTATAGATTTAAAAAATATATTTGTTTTTTCTGTAAAAAAAATTTTCATATTATTATATATACTTAATCAATATTGCATATTAAAAATCTTAACAATTAATTTTCAAATAAATAATAATACAAAAATTAACTACTTTGTATTAATAAATATTAATTTAATACAAAGTAAATTTAAAATATTATTTTTATTAACATGAGTATAATCAAGTTTTAATAATTTATATTAAATATATTAATTTTTTTGTTTTCCTGTAGAATTAGCAAAACGAGCTCGAAATTTTTCTACGCGACCTGTTTCTACTATTTTAGTTTGTGCACCAGTATAAAATGGATGTGATTCTGATGTAACATCACATTTGAATAAAGGTAAACTAGAACCATTTATTTCTATTTTTTCTTTTGTTTGAACTGTTGATCTAGTAATAAATTGTTTACCAGTTTGTGTGTCTAAAAATACTACTTCTCTATAATCTGGGTGAATATTTTTTTTCATAATTTTACCTGTTAATGTAAATAATTAATTTTGCTATTATACAAATAGATATTTTATAAATATATAAAATTTTATCATGTTGTAATTATATTTGTTATATAAGTTTTTTAATGTATATAATTATATATTTAAATTATAATTCTTATAAGGTAGATTTTTTTAGTGAAAATTCAATCTGAAACTGAAATTATATTAGCTAATCCTAGAGGTTTTTGTGCTGGAGTAGAAAGAGCCATAAATATAGTAGAAAAAGTTTTAACATTATATAATCCTCCTATATATGTAAAACATGATATAGTACATAATAAGCATGTAGTTTCTTATTTTAAATCAAAAGGTGTGATTTTTATTGAAGATTTGTCTCTAGTGCCAAATGAAGCAATAATTATTTTTTCTGCTCATGGTGTTTCTAAAAAAATAAAAAAAGAAGCTAAATTTCGCAATTTAAAAATATTTGATGCAACATGTCCTTTAGTTACTAAAGTGCACCTTGAAGTAGAAAATATGAGAAAAAAAAATAAAAAAATTATTATGATAGGACATAAAGGACATCCAGAAGTTGAAGGAACATTAGGTCAGTGTAAAGATGGAATTTTTTTAGTAGAATCTTTTGAAGATATAAAAAAATTAAATTTTAACGAATATGAAAATTTAGCTTTAATAACCCAAACTACCTTATCAATAGATGATACTAATGAACTATCTAATAAAATCAAATTTAGGTATCCAAATATAGAAGAACCTAAAAAAAGTGATATTTGCTATGCTACACAAAATAGACAAGATGCCATTAAAATTTTAACTAAATTTTGTGATTTAATTATTATTTTAGGAAGTAAAAATAGTTCTAACTCTAATAGATTATATGAAATAGCAATAAAATCAAAAATAGAAAGTTATCTTATAGATGATTTTAGTGATTTTAAAGAAGTATGGCTAATTGATAAAAAGAAAATAGGAATAAGTGCTGGTGCTTCTGCTCCGGAAAATTTAATAAATGATTTATTAGATTTTTTATGTAAAAAAGGTATTAAAAAAATTAGTACTATAAATAAACAAGATGAAAATATGTCATTCAAATTACCTATTGAACTAATTAATATTGGCGCCGACTAGAGGAGTTGAACCTCTGATCTTCGCATTACGAATGCGCTGCTCTACCAACTAAGCTAAGCCGGCATATGAGAAATATTTATAGAGACAATAGATAAAAGAAGATATAACAGATATTTAGTATAGATGAAAATTCATGGTTGCGGGGGCAGGATTTGAACCTGCGACCTTCGGGTTATGAGCCCGACGAGCTGCCAGACTGCTCCACCCCGCGTCGATATTTGTATAATACAATAATTTTTATTAAATGTCTATTAAAATTATTTTAATTTATGATCAAATGATTTTATATGAGATAATATGTTATAGATTATATCTATAATATTTTTATATATTATTTATTTAATATATAATATATTTTCAAATCTTTAAATTATTCATCGAAATTAATATTATTATTTTTATAAAAATTCGTAACATGAGTTGTTATAAAATAATTCATAAAAATTAAAACTAAAAATCCTTGTTTTTAATAGGATATTAAATAATATAAATAATGGTTGATAACATCAAAAATATTAAATTAAATTCTAATAAAGTAACAGAATCAAATAAAAATATAGTGAAAAAAACTATTCAAATACATAATTTAAGAACTCCATTTAGACTTCATCGTCGTAATATTCCTAAAGTTATAGAATATAAATCTGATTCTGAAGAATTTAGTATGAATCCATATGATTTATATAGACCATTAAATTTCAAAAAAAATATAAAAAATGATTGCTCAAATACATTGCCTCATTTAACATCATTATTTCATATGAAACATAAATTAGAAAAACATTTAGATACAGAAAAAAATACTTGTCAAAAATTACATAAAGTTTTAGCTAGTTCTGGGATTGGGTCTAGAAGAGAAATGGAAGATCTTATAATATCTGGTAGAGTTTCTGTAAATGGTGAACCAGCACATATAGGACAACGCATTAAATTAAATGATAAAGTTAGAGTCAATGGTAAGTTAATAAACAATAATTTTTATAATAAAATTCCTAAAATGATTATTTATCATAAACCAGCAGGGGAAATTGTGACTCATGATGATCCTAATGGTAGAATAAATGTATTTTCACATTTACCAAAATTAACAACAGGTAAATGGTTGTCTATAGGAAGATTAGATATTAATACAGAAGGATTATTAATATTTACTGATTCTGGAGAATTATCTAATCGTTTTATGCACCCAAAATACGGTATTGAAAGAGAATATGCTATTAGGATTTTAGGCGAAATAGATCATTTAAAAGAAAAGTTATTATTGAATGGCATTAATTTAGAAGATGGTTTAGCAAAGCTAGAATCTATTAATTATTTAGGTGGAGAAGGTACTAATCGCTGGTTTCAAATTGTCATTAAAGAAGGTCGTAATCGAGAAATAAGAAGGATTTTTGAGAAAATTGGATTAGTTGTTAGTAGATTAATTAGAACTAGGTTTGGTGATATTATTTTACCTAGATCTTTAAAAAGAGGAAAATGGATTTCATTAGATGAAGATACTATTATTGCTTTAATGTCTAAATTAAATCTGAATATTAATTCAATAAATCATATAAATAACAAAAATAAACATTTAGCAGAACTTAAAATTAGAAATAATATAGTATGCCCTTCTGATCCTTATGGCACTGGTATTATACAAAACAATGCATATGCTAATGGATATCCAATATTAAAAGATTCTAAAAATTACAAATTTTCAAAAAAAAGCCATAATAAAAATAAAATTCCTGATAATAAGAAAATAAAAATGAAAAAATTTTTGTAAAAACAAAAACAAATAAATAAATATTTGTTTTCTATTGTAAAGTCATGAGACAAAATCAATGTTTGTCTGATAAAATAATATAATTAAAGTATAATATTGATATTATTGAGTTTATTAATATAAGTAGTAAATTTAGTAATAATTTATAAATTTCGGTCTGTATATTTATTCAGATCAATTGTTCTATTTTTTTATTTAATTGTAAACATGGTTGATTTATTTAAATTGGTTAATAATGTATTAGTCAATACAGATATTGAGTTAGTTGATATAGAAAGATCAGCTAACGGTTTACTCAGAGTTATTATTGATAAACCATGTGGTATACAGATAAACGATTGCGAACTAGTAACTCGAGATTTAATGAGGGTATTAGAAGTATATAAAGTTGATTATAATAGATTAGAAGTAACATCTCCAGGTATAGATAGATCTTTAAAAAAAGAATCTGATTTTTTAAAATTTATTGGTCATCGTATTGAAATTAAATTTCATGAACCTATAAACGGATGTAAAAATTATTTAGGTATTCTATACTTAATAAACTCTAATCCAGAAGATATTAATGAAGGTATTGATTGCAATTATCAAAATAATATTATATTTGGTTTAGAAGTTGAAAATAAAAAAGAAAAATCTAATATTATTAACTTTACATTTAACTGTGTGGATCGGGCAAAACTTGCTCCTATTCTTGATTTCAAGGGAAAAAAAGATGAGTCGCGAGATTCTTCTACTTGTAGATGCTTTAGCACGTGAAAAAAATGTTACTCGTGAAATAGTTTTTATTGCTTTAGAAAATGCACTATCTTTTGCAATGAAAAAACATTTCAAAGAAGATATTGATATAAGAATTTCTATTGATCGTAATAATGGTTCATATGAAGTATTCAGGCGTTGGTTAGTAGTATGTGATGAATTTGGCTTACAAGAACCAGATAAACAGGAAATTTTATCTGATGCGATTGAATTATATCCTGATATTTGTGTTGGAGAATATATAGAGGAAAAATTAGAACCAATTGAATTTGGTCGTATTGGTGCACAAGTTGCTAAACAAGCTATTTTACAACGTATTAGAGAAGCAGAAAAAGAACAATTATTAAATGATTTTTTAGATAAATCAGAAGGTATTATATCAGGTACTGTTAAAAGGTTTGATAAAGGTGATGTAATAGTTGAAACTCATAGAATTGAAGTTAGATTACCAAAATCTGAAATTATTCCTAAAGAAAATTTGCGTATTTCTGATAGAGTCAAAGCAGTATTTTTAAAAATTGATAATAATATATCACGAGGTAAACAAGTAATTATATCAAGAACTTCTCCTGATTTTATAATCAAGTTATTTGAAATAGAAGTTCCTGAAATAGAACAGGGTTTATTAGAAATCAAAGGTGCTTCTCGTGATCCAGGTATAAGAGCAAAAATAGCTGTTATAAATCATGATAAAAGATTAGATCCTATTGGTACATGTGTTGGTATAAGAGGCTCTAGAGTCAATGGAGTTAGAAGTGAATTAGGTGGAGAGCAAATAGATATAGTATTGTGGTCTGAAGATCCAGCTCAATTTGTAATTAATGCATTAGCACCAGCAAGTGTAGACTCTATTTTTATTGATGAAGAAAATCATGCAATGGATGTTGTAGTTGATTCTGATAATTTACCAAAAGCTATTGGTACTAAAGGGCAAAATGTTAAACTTGCATCTGAGTTAACTAAATGGAAAATTAATATCGTTACTAAAGAAGAAAATTTAGATCGACAAAATAATGAAATTATTAATATCAAAAATATTTTTATAGATGATTTAAATATAGAGGAAAATATCGCTGATATTTTGATAAATGAAGGATTTACTAGTATTGAAGAAATAGCTTATGTGCCAATACAAGAATTATTAGATATTAAATTTTTTGATAAAAAAATAGTTGATAATTTAAGATCTAAAGCACGTAATTTTCTATTAACTGAAGCAATAGCAAATGAAAAAAGATTAGAAACTAGTAATTTGCTTGAAATAGAAGGAATTACAGTTGATTTAATTAAAAAACTATCAGAAAAAAATATACTTACTAGAAATGATTTAGCTGAGCTATCTACTGATGAATTGGTAAATTTTACTGGCTTGAATGAAAAAGAAGCAAGCAGAATTATAATGCTCGCTAGAGCACCTTGGTTTGAAAAATAATATAAAATATAATATAAATTATAAAAGGAATTTAATGTCTATTTACACAGTAGAACAATTTGCTTTAGATCTTAAGATGCCAGCTAATATACTTTTAGAGCAATTACGTTCTGCTGGTGTATATGTAAATTCTATAGATAGTCAAATTAGTGAAGAAGATAAATCAAAATTACTTTTGTATTTACAAAAGTCTAGAGGTATTGAATTTAATAGAGATAAGATTACTTTAACTAGAAAAAAAACATCTGAAATACATCAATCTGATGTAATGGGTCGATCTAGAACTATTCAAATTGAAGTAAAGAAAAAAAGAACTTTTCTAAAAAAAGATGAAAATAATTTAAATAATCAATTAAAAGATAAAGAAAACTTTGACTGTAATAAAAATTATAACTCTAATAATTTTGAAAATTTAAACTTCAATAATATGGATAAAATAACATCAAATGTTAAGAATACAGAAAACTTCAAAAAAGAAGATTTACAAGGAATTTCTAGTATGGTAAAAGATAATGAAGGTAACTCTAAACCTAAGATAAAAAATAAAAAAATCATGGAGAATTCAGAAATCAATTCTTCTAAAGAGAACTTAAAATCTAAATCAACTAAAAATATTAATAAATCTGATAAATTTTATACAAATAATAAAAAAAATATAGATAATTCATTAAAGAATTCTTACAAAAAAGATACTATAATTGATACAAAATTACATACCAAAAAAGAATCTCAAATATATAAAGCAAATCCTAATTCTGTTAGTGATTCTAGAATAGAGGTTGAAAATGAATCTGCTGCTTTGAGAGCTATGTTAAATCGTCCAAGAAAAGTTTTAAAAGTACCAGAAAGTGACTTGATAAATGAAAAACATATAGCAAAACGTTCACTCTCTTCCAATAAAAAAGATATAAAAACTAATTCTTCTAAAAAAATTGGTAAAATTAGTGAAGGCATATCACGATGGAAAGATGAAGAAACTTATAAAAAGCAAGAAAAAATAAATAAAGGATTCATTTCTACAATAAATGAATCTAATAAATGGAAAATTAATAATACAAAAAATATAAATAAATCTAGTAAATTACGTAATAATATATTAAATAAATCTTCTGTAATACAACAACCAGTTATACAAGAATTTATACAGCGCACTATACATATTCCTGAAACTATTACTGTTTCAGATTTGGCTCATAAAATATCAATTAAAGCTGCTGAAGTTATAAAAAGTTTGATGAAATTAGGTCAAATGGTAACTATAAATCAGGTATTAGATCAAGAAACAGCAATGATAGTAGTAGAAGAATTAGGACATATATCTGTTGCTGCTAAATTAGATGATCCTGAAGCTTTTTTAGATGAACCTGTAGCAAAAAATTTGCATTTACAATCTAGAGCACCTGTAGTAACAATAATGGGTCACGTTGATCATGGAAAAACTTCCCTATTAGATTATATACGTAAAGCTAATATAGCTAGTGTAGAAGCTGGGGGTATTACTCAACATATTGGTGCATATAATGTAATTTTAAAAAATGGATCTATAACTTTTCTTGATACCCCTGGGCATGAAGCTTTTACAGCAATGAGAGCAAGAGGCACTAAAATTACTGATATAGTAATTTTAGTAGTAGCTGCTGATGATGGTGTTATGCCACAGACTAAAGAATCTATTAAACATGCAAAATCAGCTAATGTTCCTATTATTGTAGCTATTACTAAAATAGATAAAAATACAGCTAATTATGACAAAGTTAAACAAGAATTAATTTCTGAAGATTTAATACCTGAAGAATATGGTGGTGATGTACCATTTGTGTTAATATCATCTAAAACAGGTGTAGGTATTGATGATTTACTTGATAGTATTTTATTACAAGCTGAAATGTTAGAGTTAAAATCTGCAATAAATGCAAAAGCTAAAGGCACTATAATAGAAGCTAGATTAGATAGAGGAAGAGGTCCAGTAGCTACTGTTTTAATTCAAAGCGGAACATTAAATAGTGGAGATATTGTTGTTGCAGGAGCTAGTTTTGGTAAAATTAGATCTATGGTAGATGATAAAGGTAAATTAGTAAAAACTGCAGGTCCTTCTATACCAGTTGAAATTCATGGGCTTACTGGTATACCTTCTGCTGGTGATGAATTAATATCTTTAAATGATGAACGTAAAGCGCGTGAAATAGCTTTATTTCGACAAGGTAAATTTAGAGATGTGAAATTTGCAAAACAAAATGCAGCTAAATTAGAGAATATGTTTGATGATGTTAATAACAATGAATTTAAAGTTTTATCTATAATAGTAAAAGCTGATTTTCAAGGCTCACAAGAAGCTATTTCTTCATCATTGATAAAATTATCTAATGAAGAAATTAAGGTACAAATTATATATTCTGGTGTAGGTGGAATATCTGAAAGTGATGTTAATTTAGCTATTGCATCTAACGCAATTATTATTTCATTTAATGTTCGTAGTGAAATTAATGCGAAAAAAATAGCAGAAGCTAATGGAATAGATATTCGCTATTACAGTATTATATACGATGCAATAAATGATGTAAAATCAGCTATGTCTGGTATGTTAAGCCCAGAAAAAAAAGAAGAAATTATTGGATTAGCTGAGATTAGAGAAATATATAACATTTCTAAAATTGGTAAAATAGCTGGTTGTATGGTATTAGAAGGAATTGTTAAAAAAGATGCTAAAGTAAGACTTATTAGAGATAATATTGTTCATTGGACAGGACAAATAGAGACATTACGCAGATTTAAAGATGATGTTAAAGAGGTAAAATCTGGATTTGATTGTGGTATTACTTTAAAAGCATGTCCTGATATTAAAATAAATGATAAAATAGAAGTTTTTGAGATAAAAGAATTTGCAAGAAGTTTATAATGAAAATATCTATTAATAAAAAAAATTTTTCTTTAAATTCTAATAGAAATTTAAGAATATCAAATCAAATAAAAAAAGATTTATCATTATTTATAAATAAAGAGATTCCTCATAAATATGGTTTTATTACTATTACAGATGTAAATTTAACTGTTGATTACGCTTATGCAAAAATTTTTTTTACAGTATTTGGTGGTAATTCTGTAGAGGAAACTTTAAATATACTCAATAAAAAATCAGGAATAATGCATTCGTATTTATATAAAAACTTCCATATTCATACAATTCCCACAATAGAATTTATATATGATAATAGTATTGAATATGGCATGAAAATTTCTCAATTAATTAAAGAAGCTAATAAATAATTTTTTATTTATATTAGCTAATATTTGATAATGTCTAATAGTCTTTATAATCCAATAAATAAAATATTATTACTAGATAAAAACATAAATATATCTAGTAATAATATTTTACAATATGTCAAAAAAATAGTTAATGCTAAAAAAGCAGGGCATACTGGTACTTTAGATCCGTTTGCTACAGGATTATTAATTTGCTGTTTTGATGCAGCTACAAAAATATCAAAATATTTTTTAAATTCAAATAAAACATATATAGCAACTATTCAGCTTGGTTCTGAAACAGATACATGTGATTTAACAGGCAAAATAATAAAGTTTATTGATTTGGAAAATTTTGTTTTAAATGAAAATTTAATAACAGATATTATTAGTACATTTCATGGAGAAATAGAACAAATTCCACCAATGTTTTCTGCTATTAAGAAATCTGGTATACCGCTATACAAATATGCAAGAAAGGGAATAAATTTTGAAATTACTCCTAGAAAAATATTTATATATAAAATATTAATATTAAATATTCAGCAATATCAAATTACAATAGAAATAACTTGTAGTAAAGGGACATATATCAGAGCATTAGCTAGGGATATTGGACAAAAATTAGGTTGTTTTGCACATTTGCTTGCATTACGTCGAACTCATATAGATCATTTGTCTGTTAATGATGCTATAACTTTAGAAACTTTAAAAAAATCCTTAAATCCAAAAGAATTTTTGAGAAATATCGATGATATTTTAATTATAAATAAATAATGAGGATGAATTATATGTCAAAACGTTTAAGAAACGTTGCTATTATAGCTCACGTTGATCATGGTAAAACTACTATGGTAGACCAGTTATTACATCAATCTGGTACATTTAGAGCTAATCAATCTATTAATGAAAGAGTAATGGATTCTAATGAATTAGAAAAAGAACGCGGTATTACTATTTTATCCAAAAATTGTGCAGTAGAATATTCTAATACTCATATAAATATAATCGACACTCCAGGTCATGCTGATTTTGGTGGAGAGGTAGAAAGAGTTTTGTCTATGGTTGATGGTGTATTATTATTGGTAGATTCAGTAGAAGGACCTATGCCTCAAACAACTTTTGTAACAAAAAAAGCTTTACAGTTAGGTTTAAAACCTATAGTTGTTATTAATAAAATTGATAGACCTGGTGCAAGGCCAAATTTTGTAGTAGATGCTACTTTTGATCTCTTTTATCGATTAGGTGCTACTGAAGAACAACTAGATTTTCCAGTAATATATGCATCTGGTTTATCTGGATATGCCGGATTAGATAGCAATGTACGTTCTGGTGATATGAAACCATTATTTGATGCCATTTTAAAATATGTCCCTCAAAATAATTCTAATCCTAATGAACCATTTCAAATGCAAATAAGTTCTTTAGATTATAATAATTATGTTGGTAAAATAGGTATAGGACGCATTAATCGAGGTCGTACATATACAGGTATGGAAGTATGTTTATGCAGTGAATCTGATGGAGTTATCACTAAAGCAAAAATTAATCAAATATTGAAATTTAATGGACTAGAAAGAGTTGTAGTCAATGCAGCTGAGGCAGGTGATATAGTTTTAGTTAATGGAATAGAAGATATTTCTATAGGTATTACTCTTACAGATATAAATACACCAGAAGCTTTACCGTCTATTAATATAGATGAACCTACATTATCTATGAACTTTATGGTTAATACTTCACCTTTAGCTGGTAGAGAAGGGAAATTTGTAACAAGCAGACAGATACGAGATAGGTTATATCGTGAATTAAAAACTAATGTAGCTTTACGAGTAAAAGATACTAATGATGATACTGTATTTGAAGTTTTTGGAAGAGGTGAGCTACATCTAACAATATTAATTGAAAATATGCGAAGAGAAGGGTATGAACTTGCTGTATCAAGACCTCGTGTAATATTTAAGGAAATTAATGGAATTATGTGTGAGCCATTTGAATCTTTAACTATTGACATAGATGATAATTGTCAAGGAAATATTATGGAAGAGATTGGCCGTCGCAGAGGTGAATTAAAAGATATGGTTTCAGATGGTTTAGGGCGTACCAGACTTGAATATATAATACCTGCAAGGGGTTTAATAGGTTTTCAAAATGATTTTTTAACAATTACCAAAGGCACTGGATTAATAAGTCATATATTTTATAAATATGATCAAATAAAAGAAGGAATGTTGGGGGAAAGACGAAATGGATCTCTTATTAGTCAAGAGTCAGGTAATGCTGTAGCTTATGCTTTATGGAAACTTCAAGAACGTGGAAAAATGTTTGTTAAACCAGGTGATTCTGTATATGAGGGTATGATAATTGGTATACATAGTAGAGATAATGATCTTGTAGTTAATCCAATTAAATGTAAACAATTAACAAATATACGTGCATCTGGTACAGATGAAGCAATTCGTTTGATTCCTCCGATTAATATGTCTCTTGAATATGCTGTAGAATTTATTAATGATGATGAATTGGTTGAAATTACACCTAAATCTATACGTATTAGAAAAAGACATTTATTAGAAAATGAAAGACGCAAGTTTGCTAGACAACAACAACATTAAATAATCTTTTAATATTTCAAAATGGATATTTTACTATTAATAGATGCTTCTAGTTATTTATATAGAGCATTTCATGCTATGCCTAAATTAAAAAATAGTAATAATGAACCTACTGGTGCTATATTAGGCGTTATCAAAATGTTACAAAAATTACTAAGCCAATATAATCCAAAATATGTAGCATGTGTGTTTGATTCGCATAATAGTAATAATGTCCGTAAAAAAATATTTCCACAATATAAAGAACACAGAAAAAAAATGCCAGATGAATTAATAATACAGCTTGATAATATAAAAGAAATTATTAGTTATCTGGGATTACCTATAATAATAAGTAATGAAGTAGAGTCCGATGATGTAATAGGCACATTAGCATATATGGCAAAAAAAGAAAATTTAAATACAGTCATATCTACTGGTGATAAAGATTTAGCACAGTTAGTAAGCAATAATATTACTATTGTTAACACAATGAATAATGAAATATTAGATGAAAAATTTGTACTTAAAAAATTTGGTGTTTCTCCAAATATGATAGTAGAATTTTTAATGTTAGTAGGAGATAATTCTGATAATATACCAGGTGTTAATAATATAGGACCTAAAACTGCAATTAAATTATTGAATACGTATGGTTCTTTAGATGGCATAATTAAATCTTTAGATACAATCAAAAGTTCAATTTCTGAAAATATTAGAAAATCTATACCATTCTTTCCTATTGCTAGGTCTTTAATAACTATACAAACTAATTGTTATATAAAAGATCAAATTAAATCATTTGATGATTTTTTAGTTAAACAGCCTAATTATGAAAAATTAAAAAATAAATATCAAGAGTTAAATTTCGATATATTATTAAAAGATATAAATAAACATAATTTTCAGCAAAATTTATTATCAAAAGAAAAATTTGAGTTTTTCAAATTTCAAATTATTGAAAATTGGGATGATTTTGTTATTTTTTTTGAAAAAATTTCTAATGCAAAATATGTTGCTTTACACTTTATTACTACATCTTTAGATTTTATGAAATCTAAAATTTCAAATATTTCTATTTGTATAGATAATAATCTTATCTATCATATTTGTTTTGAAAGAGATAATAATTCTAAATTTTTATTAAAAAATGAAGTGTTAAATTACATGGCATCATGGTTATCTGATAAAAATAAGAAAAAAATTTTGTATGATGCTAAAAATATATTACATTTACTTGCAAATGAAGGTATATCTATAGATGGATATGAAGATATAATGATTCAATCTTATATTTTAGATACTCATTCTAGTATAAAAATAAAAGATCTTTCTCGTAAATTTTTAAGATATAATTTATTATTTAGCGATATTAATAAACAAATACATCATGAAAAAAAATATGAAAAATTTAGTGATATTAATCATATCTATAACTCTATAGAAAATGTTAACATATATTATCAATTATTCATGATATTTAATCAAATTATTCAAACTAATACAAAATTGTTGAAAATATATAATTTAGAATTATCTATTTCTTTAATATTATTTAATATTGAACGTTATGGAGTTTGTATAGATCGTAATGAATTACAATTACAAAATAATTATATAAATTCAAAAATTTCTTCTATAGAAAAAAATATATTTAATATTGTTGGTTATGATTTTAATTTAAATTCTCCTAAACAGATCAGTGAAATTTTATTTACAAAATTAAAATTACCAATTATTAAAAAAACACAATCAGGACAACCATCTACTAATGAGGATGTTTTAAAAAAATTATCAATACAATATGATTTACCTAAATATTTGCTTGAACATAGAAGTTTAAATAAGATAAAATCTACATACACTAGTAATTTACCTAAAATGATTAATGAATGTACAGGTAAATTACATACACATTATTCACAAGTTTCTGTTATTACAGGAAGATTATCTTCTTCTAACCCAAATTTACAAAATATTCCAAACCGTATAGGAATTGGAAAAAATGTTCGTAAAGCATTTATACCAGAAAAAAATATTTTGATCTCAGCAGATTATTCGCAAATTGAGCTTAGAATTATGTCATATCTATCTGGAGATATAAATTTACAAGATGCTTTTTTTAATAACCAAGATATACATACAGTTACTGCCTCTGAGATTTTTCATATACCATTAAAAAATGTCAATAATAATCAACGCCAAGCTGCTAAAAGCATTAATTTTGGACTTATATATGGTATGAGTGCTTTTGGTTTATCTGTAGCTTTAAATATCAGTAAAATTGAAGCTAATGAATATATTAAAAAATATTTTAATAAATACCCTAAAGTGCTTGAATATATGAATAATATATGCTTATTTGCACATGAAAACGGATATATTGAAACAATATTTGGCAGAAAATTACTAATACCAGATATAAATAATAAATCAATAATAAGTCAAAAAACAGCTGAAAGATTAGCAATTAATGCTCCGATACAAGGAACAGCATCTGATATTATCAAAATTGCTATGATCAAGTTAAATGATTGGATTAGTAATAAAAAATTATCTTCAAAAATAATCATGCAAGTACATGATGAATTATTATTAGATGTGGAAAAAAATGAAATTGATGATATACTTTTCAATCTACCTGATATAATGTGCAAAATACAAGATTGTGATATTCCTCTTAAAATTAATATTGGTAAAGGTTATAATTGGCATGATGCACATTAAATTAACAAAATATTTTTTATTTAAAACTATCTAATTATATGCTTTTTTATATTTTTATATCTACAATATCTAGCGGAATAATAGCATTAATAATAGCTAATTTTTTAACTTATGCTAAAATTTTTAGTAAATATTTGAATAATATGGTAAGTTTTTCTGTTGGCGTATTATTGTCAGTATCTTTATTACATTTATTACCAGAAGCTTATGATCATTATATAAATGATTCTCATTTATTATTCACAATAATGTTAATATCTTTTATATTTTTGTTTAGTTTGGAAAAAATTTCTTTATTGAGACATAATCATCACCATGAAGGAGATGGTCATAATCATATTTCAGGTTATGATCAATATGTAGCCGGTAAAGGTGGTTATTTATTACTTATTGGTAGTTCATTACACAATTTATCAGATGGAATATTAATTTCAGCTGCTTTTTTAAGTAATACTGAATTAGGATGGCTAACTTCTATTTCTATAATGGTACATGAAATTCCTCATAAATTAAGTGATTTTATTGTTTTACGTAATGCTGGTATCAATACAAAAAATTCATATATTTTAATTTTAGGTTCTAGTTTATTTTCAATATTAGGTGGATGTACTGGATATTATGTATTAAAAATGAGTGAAATAATATTGCCATATTGCTTAGTTATAGCTGCTAGTAGTTTTATATATATAGCAATAGCTGATCTTATGCCTCAAATGAATGAAAAAACTTCATTCAAAGAGGTAATATTTCAATTAATGTTAGTAATATTTGGAATTTTATTAATATTTTTTATCACTAATTCTTTACATGGATGTCATTGAATTATTATAGTAATAAATATTTAATAATTTAATTTTTATAAAAATTTATCCCTATTTGTATTTTATTTTTGCCATGTTGAATTCTATGTATATTAGTATCTCTTAAAGAATAAGAACATCCACAATATTCTTGTTTATAAAAATTTTCACGCTTACTAATTGTTATCATTCGTTGAGAACCACCATTTTTTCGCCAATTATATGTCCAATATTTTAAATTTTTATATTTATTGGCAACTAACAAACCAATACGATTTATTTGTTCTAAATCTTTCCATCTAGAAATACCTAAAGAACTAGTAATGATATCAAAACCATTATTAATAGCATATTGAGCTGTTTTTTCAAACCGCATATCAAAACAAATTGAACATCTTTCTCCACGCTCTGGACATTTTTCAAAACCTTTAACTTTATTAAACCAATTTATTACATCATAATCAGCATCAATGAATTCTATATTATGTTTTTTAGCGAATTTTATATTTTCTTCTTTTCTAATATTATATTCTTTTAAAGGATGTATATTAGGATTATAAAAAAATATAGAAAATTTTATTTCAGAAAAAATTAAAAATTCGATTAATTCACCTGAACAAGGCGCACAGCAAGAATGAAGTAATAATTTATTACATCCATCAGGCAGGCTAATTTTATCTTTATATTGCATAATCTTTATTAAATAAAATTTATTAACGTTTCATCATTTCAAAAAATTCAGAATTATTTTTAGTAGATCTCATTTTATCTAAAATAAATTCTATTGATTGAATTTCATCCATATCATGTATAAATTTTCTTAATACCCAAGCTTTTTGTAATAAATCATTTTTAATTAATAATTCTTCACGACGAGTACCAGATTTATTTAAATTTATAGCTGGATAAACTCTTTTTTCAGCTATACGTCTATCTAAGTTAACCTCTAAATTACCAGTACCTTTGAATTCTTCATAAATTACATCATCCATTCGGCTACCAGTTTCTATAAGAGCAGTACCTAGTATTGTTAAAGAACCGCCTTCTTCTATATTTCTAGCTGCACCAAAAAATCTTTTTGGTCTTTGTAGTGCATTAGCATCAACTCCACCAGTTAATACTTTACCAGATGAAGGTATAACTGTGTTGTAAGCCCTTGCTAATCTTGTTATTGAATCTAAAAGTATAACTACATCTTTTTTCATTTCTACTAAACGTTTAGCTTTTTCTATAACCATTTCAGCTACTTGTACATGTCGAGTAGCTGGTTCATCGAAAGTAGATGCAACTACTTCACCTTTTACAGTTCTTTGCATTTCTGTAACTTCTTCAGGTCTTTCATCTACAAGCAAAACTATCATAAAAGCTTCAGGGAAATTAGCTGCAATTGCATGTGATATGTGCTGCATCATAACTGTTTTACCTGATTTAGGACTAGCTACTATTAATCCTCTTTGTCCTCTTCCTATTGGTGCAAAAATATCTAGAATTCGGCCAGTAAGATTTTCTTCACTTTTTATTTCTCTTTCTAATTTTATGTTTTTATTTGGGTGTAATGGAGTAAGATTTTCAAACATAATCCTATGTTTTGCTTTTTCTGGTGTAGCTCCATTTACTTTTTCAACTTTCACTAAAGCAAAATAGCGCTCACCATCTTTAGGAGTTCTTACTTCTCCTTCTATTGAATCTCCAGTATGTAAATTAAATCTACGAATTTGAGATGGAGATATATATATATCATCAGTACTAGCTAAATAAGAAGTTTCAGTTGATCTTAAAAACCCAAATCCATCAGGTAAAACTTCAAGAACACCATCACCAAAAATTTGTTCTCCTTGTTTAGCTCTTTTTTTCATAATTGCAAACATCAGTTCTTGTTTGCGCATGCGGTTTGCATTGTCAATCTCTAAGTTGGAAGCAATTTCTAATAATTGAGATACATGCAACGTCTTTAATTCATTAAGGTGCATTTTTTGAAGAAAAATTGAAAATGTTTATCTGAGACTGTTTATTTAATTTAAAAAACATAAAAATAAACTATCTTAAATTTATAATAGAAATTATATAATAAAAACTTAATAAAAATTTAATAAAAACTTTATTGAAAGTTTGAAATATTTTACATAAAAAATATTATACTATAATAAAAAAATACTATTTCATAGAATATAATCTTACATTATAAATTACAATTTTGCTACATATATTAACACACTTGTTATTATTTTTAATTTAATATTTGAAGTTTATTAATTTTAATATAAATATAATTGTTGTTAACATATAGCAAGATTTTAATAAAAATAAATATATGAAAAATAATCATTTAATCAATATTAATAATGAATTACAAAATAATTATAAAAAATATAATGTAAAAATAATTTCATTAAAATACATATCAAATTATATAATAATATTAAAATTAAAAATAGTTGATATAAAAAAATTTTTTTATAATCCTGGCCAATATATAAAATTATATATTGATAAAGATATTAGGCAATATTCTATTGCTGATTACATTGATGAATATCAGATAATAGAATTGCATATTAAATATTCATATAATGGAATATTTTCTAAATTTCTTCATGAACATAAAAGAAATAATATCTATCAAATAGAAGGACCATTTGGAAATTTTTATATAAAAGATATTAATAATAATAATCAAATTATAATTTTTATAGCTGGAGGAACAGGATTTGCAGCCATTAAAGCTATTATTAATAATATAATAAGAAATAATTATTATTATAAAAAAATATATTTTTATTGGGGTGTATCTGACATTAATGACTTTTATATGCAAGATATAATATATTATTGGCAAAATAAAAATAAAAATTTTGAGTATATACCTGTAATTTCAGCATATAATAAATTTAAATATTCATCACATTATAAATTTGGACATTTACATGATGTTGTCATGAATGATTTTGATGATTTATCAGCAATTCAATGTTATGCTTGTGGTTCACCAGATATGGTAAAAATTATATATGATAATTTAATCAAGTACAAAAAATTATCGCACGATAATTTTTATAGTGATGTTTTTATTCCTAAAAAATAATATAGGATTATATAAATGAAAATAACAGTCTTAGGTAGTGGTATACAAGGAATATGTAGTGCTTGGTGGTTAACTAAATTAGGACATGAAGTTACTGTTATAGATAAATGTTCTAGTGCAGCTTTAGAGACTAGCTTTGCAAATGGAGGTCAAATATCTGTTTCATATGCAGAACCTTGGTCACATTATAAAAATATATATAAGATAGTAAAGTGGTTATTTCAATCTGATTCACCATTATCATTTAAAGCAAAATTAGATATCAATCAATGGAAATGGATATTTTCTTTTTTTAAAGAATGTTTACCAAGTAATTTCGAACACAACCTTTCATCAATGATAAAGTTAGCACATTATAGCAAAATTACATTAGATGAATTAAATAATGAATTAGATATCAATTATCAAAAAAGCAAATGTGGAATTATACGTTTATATTCAAATCAAAATGATTTAGAACAAGCAAAAAAATTTATCAAAATTATGAATTCTTTAGGTGTAAACAGGGAGATAATTTCTAAGGAACATATTTTAAATCTAGAACCAAACCTAAAATCTTATATTAATTGTATTATAGGTGGTGATTATACATCTAGTGACGAAAGTGGAAATGCTTTTTTGTTTACAAAAAATTTAGCTGAATTATGTAAACAAAATGGTTGCAAATTTTTATATAATACCAATATTAATCAATTAATTATTAAAAATAATAAAGTAGAAAAAATTGAATTAATTAAAGATGATGGTTATTATGATTATATTTATTCTGATGCTTATGTAGTAGCATTAGGTAGTTATAGTTCTATACTTTTAAGACCTATAGGAATAAATTACAACATATATCCAGTAAAAGGATATTCTGCTACTTTTAATATCGTTAATGATCAATTAGCACCTAAAATTAGTTTAATAGATAATAATAATAAATTAGTTATTTCACGCTTAAATGATAAATTAAGAATAGCTGGTTTTGTTGAACTATCTGGATATTCAAGATCTCTAAATATGAAAAAATGTCAAATGATAACTAATTTAGCTAATAAATTTTTCCCTGATGCGCTGGATATAAAAAAAGTGCATTACTGGGCTGGTCTTAGACCAGCAACACCATCTGGTGTTCCATATATAGGCAAAACTAAATTTTGTAATTTATATATTAATTCAGGACATGGCCCTCTGGGATGGACTATGGGTATAGGTTCTAGTAAAGCTTTAGCAGATATCATTAATGGTAATAAACCAGTTATAGATTTCCCATTTTTGGGTTAAAATTTTTATAAAATTATATTATGAAATCATCTCATATTAGAAAAGAATTTTTGCGTTTTTTTGAGTCAAAAAAACATATTTGTATTCCATCTTCTTCTTTAATACCAAATAATGATACATCAATATTATTTACTAATGCTGGTATGGTTCAGTTTAAAGATATTTTTACTGGGAAAAAAAATATAAATAGTAAACGAGTTACCACTATACAAAAGTGCTTAAGAGCTGGTGGTAAACATAATGATCTTGAAAATGTTGGATATACTAATAGGCATCATACATTTTTTGAAATGTTAGGTAATTTTAGTTTTGGTGATTATTTTAAGCAAGATGCAATTATTTATGCATGGAAATTATTAACTGAAATTTTTCATATAGATGCAAATAAATTATATGTAACTGTTTATTATGAAGATGATGAAGCTTTTAATATATGGCATAAAATTATCGGGTTAAATGATAATAGAATTATTAAAATTAAAGATAAAAATAATCAGAAATATAATTCTGATAATTTTTGGCAAATGTCAGATACAGGACCATGTGGACCTTCATCAGAAATTTTTTATGATTATGGTCCTAGTATTCATGGTGAATTACCTGGTTCAGAGAATGATAATGGTGGAAGATATGTAGAAATATGGAATTTAGTATTTATGCAATTTGATATGAGCATAGATAGAAAATTACATAAATTACCAAGACCTTGTGTAGATACTGGTATGGGTTTAGAAAGAATATCTGCAGTATTACAGAATGTTTATTCTAATTATGAAACTGATTTATTTAAAAATATTATTAACTATTCTAAAAAAATATTAGATGTTAGGAATAATAATAATATCAATTCTTTACAAGTAATTGCTGATCATATTAGATCTTCAGCATTTATGATTGCTGATAATATTATGCCTAGTAATGAAGGTAGGGGTTATGTACTAAGAAGAATTATCAGAAGAGCTTTAAGGCATGCATATAAATTAGGTAATAAAACATCTTTTTTTTATAAATTAGTACCAATTTTATTAAATGATATGGGAAAATTTTATAATGAATTGATAAAAAATCAAGATAAAATAAGTAAAATTATACAAGAAGAAGAAAATAAATTTTCTCACACATTAGAACATGGAATAAAACTATTAGATTTTGAATTAAATAAATTAGAAAATAATAAAATTTTAGATGGTAATATTGCTTTTTTATTATACGATACTTATGGTTTTCCATTAGATTTAACTGAAGATATATGTAAAGAATATAATATTTCAGTAGATAAGAAACAATTTGATATTACTATGCAGAAACAAAAAACATTATCTAGATCAAATAGTAAATTCAATACATTAATAAATATTTCATATACAGGACCTAAAACTATTTTTAATGGTTATAAAAATTTTGAAAATAAAAATTCAAAAATATTAGATATATATGTTAATGGTATAAAAACAAATTATGTTTCCTGTAATAATGAAAATGTAATGATAATATTAGATATCACTCCATTTTATGCTGAATCTGGAGGTCAGGTAGGTGATACAGGAGTATTGTCATTTAAAGAAAATAAATTTGTTGTTTTAGAGACAAAAATTATTAATAATGGCACATTTGTACATTATGGTTTTGTAGAAAGTGGAATTATTTCTATAGGTGATTTAGTTAATGCAAAAATAAATATTAATAATAGAAAAGCTATTTCATCAAATCATTCAGCTACCCATTTATTACATCAAGCTTTATGTAATATTTTAAATAATGAGATCCAACAAAAGGGTTCTTATATTGATGCAGAAAAATTAAGGTTTGATTTTAAGTATGATATTAATCTTACTGAAGAACAGATTCAGTCAATAGAATTTTTAGTAAATAGAGAAATTATTAGTAATAGTATTGTTTATGAAAATCAACTTCCTTATCAAGAAGCAATTGATATTGGAGCAAAGCACTTATCAATAGAATCATATGAAAATATAGTAAGGGTAATAAGTATAGGTTTTTCTAAAGAATTGTGTGGCGGAACTCATGTTATGAGAACTGGTGATATTGGATTATTTAAAATAATATCTGAAACTAGTATATCATCAGGTATACGAAGATTAGAAGCATATACTGGTTATAAAGCATTAAATTATGTGAATCATAATTTAAAAATATTAAAAGAAAGTGCATATATTTTAAATACTAATGCAAATATTATAATAGATAAAATTTTAAAAATAAAAAATGATATAAAATCTTTAGAAAAAGAAAATTTTCAACTTACTCAAAAAAATTTGATAAATATTTCTAATAAGCTTTTATTCAAATGTAAAAATTTTAAAGATATTTCTATATTAATAGAAACTATTGATGATGAAGTGAATAATCAGCAATTGAAAATTATATTAGATAATATAAAAATGCATAAAATAGATACAATAATTGTTTTAATTTCTTTGAGTAAAATAGATTTTATAATATCAATTCCTAAAAAAATGATTAATTTAATAACTGCTAAAGAATTAATTAATAAATTGGTTATAAAAACAGATGGTAAAGGTGGAGGTAATAATGAATTTGCAATGGGTAGTGGCAAAAAAATTGATAATTTAGATATTATATTAATCGAAATTCAGGATTTTATTTATGAAAGAATTAAAAATAAATATTGATGAAGTATATGATTTAAATGTAAATATTAAAATTGATACTTCTAAATTAGTATGTCCATTACCATTACTAAAAACTAAAAAAGCTCTATCAGAAATGAAAAGTGGTGAAATCATAAGTGTTATCACAACTGACGAAAATTCTTTGAAAGATTTTAGATTTTTTTGTGAAAAAACTGGTCATATATTATTAAAACAAGAAAAAATATCTAACAAGTATGTACAAATTATAAAAAAAAAATAAATAATTAAATTTTTTCTCTTTTTATTTATTTTTTATATTTGCTGTTAAAGCAAAAGCACTGTTATAATTAATAATTTGAATAACTATTTTAAGGTATATATACTATGGTGGTAATTCGTTTATCTAGAAGTGGATCAAAGAAACGCCCATTTTATAATTTGGTTGTTACTGATTCACGTAATAGACGAGATGGTCGATTTATAGAAAATCTTGGTTTTTATAACCCTATAACTAATAAAGATATTGATAAAAAACGTGTTTATTTAGAACGTATTCAATATTGGATTAATAACGGTGCTAAGATTACATTAGCAGCTAATAAGGTCATAAGTATTGCATCTAAAGAAAATAAAAAACAATCTATAGAAAATTGATTTTTATTTATGTCGAACAATCAGTTATATACTAAACTAAAATATTCTAATTTGGTAGAACTTGGTTTTGTTTATTCAGCTTATGGAATTAAAGGTGCAATAAAAGTAAAATCATATTCTAAACAAGCTGAAGTTTTGCTCACTGTAAATCAGTGGGGTTTAGCTTGTTTAGGAAAAACTTTTTCTTCTAATATTAATAACAACAATATGACAGTTAAATTTTTTACTGTCGTAAATTCTTTTATATATAAAGAATATATCATTGCGTATTTATCAAATATCAATAATCGTAATGAATCTGAAATTTTGCAAGGATGCAAAATATATGTACAAAGGGATGCGTTTCCAAATCTAAATAATGATGAATATTATTATGTAGATTTAATTGGTTGTGATTTTTATGGGGTATTAGGAAATAATATAACAAAAATTGGTATTGTAAATGATATATTAGACAATAATGCTCATCCTATATTAAAAATTCATGCGCAAAAAAATACTTTGAAGAAACAAAATAAAAATATAGAAATATTAGTTCCATTTGTTAAAGCATATATTGAAGAAGTAGATCTTCAAAGAAATATAATTATTAGTAATTGGTTAATAGAAGAATAATGCGTATTGATGTCATCTCTATTTTTCCTGAAATATTTGATTCTATAAAATCATATGGCATTACAGCTAAAGCATTAAATAAATCTTTGTGGATGTTAAATATTTGGAATCCTAGATTATTTGCTAAATATCCAAATTATAGAGTCGATGATCGTCCGTATGGTGGTGGTCCAGGTATGGTAATGTTAGCAGAGCCATTAGAAAAAACAATTGAAGCAATTAAAAAAGATAGATTATGCTATGAAAAAAAAATAGATATACCTATTATTTATCTAACACCAGCTGGAAAAACTTTCAATAATACAATTGCTAATGATTTATCTACAAAAGATGGTTTAATAATTATTTGTGGACGATATGAGGGTATTGATCAACGCTTAATAGATAAATATGTAAATTTAGAACTATCTATAGGTGATTTCATATTATCTGGAGGAGAAATAGCTGCTATAGCTATTATAGATTCTATAATAAGATTTTTACCAGGTGTATTAAATGATAAAGAATCTGCTCTTCAAGATTCTTTTGGAGCAAAAATATCAGGTTTATTAGATACTCCTCATTATACAAGACCAAGAATATATAATGGAATTAATGTTCCTGATATTTTATTAAATGGAAATCATAAAGATATTTCTCAATGGAGAAAAATGCAATCAATAAAAATTACGAAAAAAAGAAGACCTGATTTATTGTTAAAAAAATGAATGTATTTTTTAAAATACATTCATTTTAATTGATATTAATTTTCTTGATTTTTATAAACAGAATATTGATATTTTAATTTATTTAATAATAATAAATTTTTCTCTAATAGCATTTTTTCTTTATCTATAATATTTTTTGGAGCTTTTTTAATAAAATTAATATTATTAAGTTTTTCATGAATTTTTGAAATTATATTTTGAATATCAAATATTTCTTTTTCTATTTTTAACATTTCATCAAAAATATTTATCTTAATATCAAGCATAATACGATTTTTTTCAATAACATGCACAATAGAATCATTATTAGGTAAATCATTAACTATATCTAGAGAAGATAATTTAGATAATGAAATTATATAATTTTTATAAATTTCTAAATTATTTGTATCTTCAGTTTCAATAAAAGCTGATATTTTTTGAGCTGGTGATATATTCATTTTGCTACGTAAAATTCTTATGCTTTCAACATATTTTTTTAACATTAGCATTTTATTAATTGATAATTGGTCAAGATTTTTTTCTTGAAATACAGGATACTCTTGAATACAAATACTAGTATTTTTAGTACCATTTATATTATGAATAACCTTTTGCCATAATTCTTCAGTTATATAAGGCATTATAGGATGTAATAACCTTAATATCTCTTCAAGTACAGTTATCAAGGTAAAATATGTAGCTAATATAGTATTTTTATCTCCAATTTTTAATTGTATTTTTGCACATTCTAAATACCAATCACAATATTCTTCCCATATAAATTTATAGATAGAATTAGCTACATTATCTAATCTATTGTCTTCAAACCCTTTTTTTATTTCTAATTTGAGATATTGTAATTCTGATAAAATCCAGTTATCAATAAATGATAATTTATTTTTTTCAAAATATTTGAAATTAAGAGACTCTTTAGGTCTATTTATTAAAACAAATCTAGTTGCGTTCCAAATTTTATTACAGAAATTTCTATATCCTTCACATCTTTTAATATCAAAATTAATATCTCTACCTAAACTAGCATAAGAAGCCATTGTAAATCTTAAAGCATCAGTACCAAATGATTGTATGCCATTGGGAAAATTTTTAATAGTATGCTTTTTAATTTGTTCTGCTAACTTTGGATTCATTAAGCCTGTAGTTCTTTTTATAATTAACTTATCTAATGAAATACCATCTATTAAATCAATTGGATCTATAGTATTACCTTTAGATTTACTCATTTTTTGGCCTTCATGATCCCTGATTAATCCATGTATATATACATTATGAAATGGTATATTTCCAGTTAGATAAGTGGTTAACATTATCATTCTTGTTACCCAAAAAAATATAATATCAAAACCAGTCACCAAAATAGTTGATGGGAAATATTTATTTAAATATTCACTATTATTTGGCCATTTTAAACTAATAAAAGGTACTATTGCAGAGGAAAACCAAGTATCTAATACATCCTGATCTCTTCGCAATTTTCCAACAACACCAGCTTCTTTAGCTAAAATTTCAGCCTCTTTTTCATTTCTAGCAACAAATATTTTTCCATCTTCAGAATACCAAGCAGGAATTTGGTGACCCCACCAAATTTGTCTAGAAATACACCAATCTTGAATATTATTCAACCATTTATTATATATTTTAGTCCAAGATTCTGGGTAAAATTTAATACTGTTATTTGATACTACATTCAATGCTATTTCTGCTAAACTTTTTTGATAAAAAGACCCAAAATTTGTCTTTTTGTTTACTGCAACAAACCATTGATTTGTTAACATTGGCTCTAAAGTTACTCCTGATCTATCACCTATTGGAACTGTAGTTTTATATGTAGATACTTTGAATAAAAAATTATTATCTTCTAATTCTTTGATAACCTTTTTACGTGCTATATATCTATCCAATCCACGAAATTTTTCTGGTACTTGATCATTTAAATGAGCTTGTTTTGTAAATATACAAGTTAATGGTAAATTATGTCTTTTAGAACATTCATAATCATTAAAATCATGGGCACCGGTAATTTTTACACATCCAGTACCAAATTCTTTATCTACAAAATTATCACTAATGATTTTTATTTTTTTATTAGATAATGGTATTGCAACATATTTTCCAATTAAATGTTTATATCTAGAATCATCAGGATGAACGCAAATAGCAGTATCAGCAAATATGGTTTCAGGTCTAGTAGTAGCTATTAAAATTCCTTTAATTTTATTACCATTTTGATCTATTATTTCATCATTTTGATCTATAAATAAATATTGTATGTAATACATAGAGCAATTGACTTCTTTGTACTGTACTTCTAAATCTGATACAGCTGTTAATAATTTAGGATCCCAATTTACCATTTTAGTACCTTTATATATTAATCCTTGATTATAAAGTCGTACAAATGTTTCAATAACTCCTTTTGAAAAATTATCGTCCATAGTGAAATATTCTTGAGACCAATCAGCTGATATTCCAAGACGTTTTATTTGATTTGTGATATTTGATTTAGATCTATTTTTCCATTTCCAAATTTCTTGAATAAACTGTTCTCTACCTAAATCATTTTTAAAAATATTATTTGCTTCTAAATTTCTTTCTACTACTATTTGTGTAGCAATGCCAGCATGATCTGTGCCTGGAATTAATAGAGCATCTTTCCCATGCATCCTATTATAACGAATAAGAATATCTATTATAGTATTATTAAAAGCATGTCCCATATGTAAAGTACCTGTAACATTCGGTGGAGGTGATTGAATAACATATGCTCCATGATTTTCACATGCTTTATTAAAATCTGCCCTGAAATATCCATTTTTTTCCCATTGAGAATAAATTTTTGTTTCTATTTCATTCGGATCAAAATTTTTTGCAATATCTGCATCATTAATTGATGTATTATGATTTAATTCATTTTTTGTATTTAATATCATTTGTATAAACTTCTATAATATGGATAAATTAATTTAAATAGTATTAAATTAATTATAGATCTTTTAGTTAAAATATTGTATGTATATAATAAATAATAATTTTTATAATAATTATTATTTTACTTAATAAGAGAAAATCATGTCTAAAAATCAATATACTTTATCAATTATAAAACCAGATGCTGTTTCTAAAAATTGTATAGGTCAAATTATAAGTCGTTTTGAATCTGCAAACTTAAAAATTGTAGCGGCTAAAATGATTCATTTAACAAAAAATGAGGCAGAGCAATTTTATATTGAACATATTAATCGTCCATTTTTTAAAGAGTTAGTAAACTTTATGATCTCTGGACCTATATTTGTACAAATATTAAAAGGTGTTAATGCTATTCAAAAAAATCGTGATATTATGGGTGATACTGACCCTAAAAAAGCATTAAAAGGTACAATTAGAGGTGATTTTGCTGATAATATTGATGCTAACGCCGTACATGGATCAGATTCAAAAATTTCTGCTGAACGTGAAATAAAATTTTTTTTCCCAAATTTTAAAGAGTAATTAATATATGGAGCAAAAAGAGAATATTAATTTATTAGGATTAAATAAACTATCTTTAGCAAGATTATTGAAAAATATTGGAGAAAAAGAATTTCGCTCTGATCAGTTAATTAAATGGATCCATAAACATAATTATGATTCATTTGAAAAAATGTCTAATATTTCTTTAAATTTAAAAAAAAAATTAACTGAAATATCGCATATAAAATCTATACCTTTAAAAGATGAGTATATTTCTAAAGATAAAACTATTAAATGGATATTTAATATAGATAAAAATAATGCTATAGAAACAGTTTATATACCTACAAAAACAAGACGTACTTTATGTATTTCTAGTCAAGTAGGATGTGCAGTAAACTGTAGTTTTTGCTCTACAGGTAAACAAGGATTTAATAGAAATTTGTCTACTCATGAGATAATTGGTCAATTATGGTTTGCAAAAAAAGCTATTAATAATTTACAAAATAATGATTTTTTTGGATTTAAATCATTAAATATTAATAATAATAATATTATTACTAATGTTGTAATGATGGGTATGGGAGAGCCTTTATTAAACTATGATCAACTATTACCAGCATTAAATTTAATGTTAGATGATAATGCTTATGGTTTATCTCGTAGAAAAATTACAGTTTCTACTTCTGGCATAATCCCAATGATATATAAATTAGCCAAAGATTGTCCTGTTTCTTTAGCTATTTCTCTTCATGCTCCAAATAATAATTTACGTGATATTTTAATGCCAATTAATATAAAGTATCCTATTGAAGAACTTTTAAATGCTTGTGAAACTTATGTGAGATATAGTCCCAAAAATTTTATTACATTTGAATACTGTATGATAAAAAATGTAAATGATTCTAAAATGCATGCTTATGAACTGATAAATATATTAAAAAATCTAAATTGTAAAATAAATATAATTCCATTTAATAGTTTTCCTAATTCTAAATTTGAATGCTCAGATGAAAATACGATATCTGATTTTGTAAACATATTATCTCAAGCAGGATTAATAACAACAATTAGAAAAACAAGAGGAGATGATATATATGCCGCTTGTGGTCAATTGGCTGGTAATGTACAAGACAAAACAAAAATAACATTCATTAATAAAAGCAAAGAATTTTTGTAAATTATTAAAATACTCATTATATGGTAGAAACTTTCATATAGTTATTCTAAGGTCATAATATACGATGAAAAATAATTCACTTCTAATAAAAGACTCAATCTTAAACAAAAACCATAAATCATATTATGTAAATATTTGCTGGAAAAATAACTATGTAAAAATAGGAAAAGGTTATCCTATTATTATACAGTCTATGACAAATACTGATACCGCTGATATTGAATCAACTGTAAATCAAATAAAAGATTTAGTAGATGCTGGTTCAGAACTAGTAAGAATAACAGTAAATAATGATAAAGCTGCTAAAGCAGTGCATAAGATTAGAAATTTATTAGATAATAATGGTATATTTGTACCTTTAATAGGAGATTTTCATTTCAATGGACATAAATTATTGAATGAAAATCCAAATTGTGCAAAATCTTTATCTAAATATAGAATTAATCCAGGCAATGTAGGACGTTATAAGACCAAAGATAATAATTTTGCTCAAATGATAAAAATAGCTAATTTATATAATAAACCAATAAGGATTGGTGTCAATTGGGGCTCATTAGATCAAGATATTTTATCATCTATAATGAATGAAAATAATAAATTAGCTAATCCTTTAGACTCTACACAAATTATGAAAGAAGCTATGATTTCTTCTGCAATAAATAGTGCATTATACGCAGAAAAATTAGGTATGAAAGCTAACAATATTATACTTTCTTGTAAAGTTAGTCATGTTAATGATCTAATTTCTATATACCAAGAACTTTCTAAACGCTGCAACTATGCACTACATTTAGGATTGACAGAAGCTGGTATTGGCATTTCTGGTATAATAGCTTCTACATCAGCATTGTCAATTTTGCTTAATCAAGGTATAGGTAATACTATTAGGGTATCTGTTACTAATCAACCAAAAGAAAAGCGCTCTTTAGAAGTTTTGATAGCAAAAAACATTTTACAAGTACTTAATTTAAGATATTTTTCTCCAAAATTAATTTCATGTCCAGGATGTGGTCGTACTAACGGATTATTTTTTCAAAAACTTGTTAGTGATATACAATTATATTTAGAACAAAATAGTTCTATATGGATGAAAAAATATATTGGTGTTGAAAATATGACTGTTGCAGTTATGGGATGTGTAGTCAATGGACCAGGAGAAAGCAAACATGCTAATATTGGTATTAGTTTACCTGGTAATGGAGAATTCCCAGTTGCTCCTGTTTATATAAATGGTATTCACCATACTACTATTAAAGGAAATGATATATATCATCAATTTATTAATATATTAAATCAATATATTAATAAAACTTATAAAATAAAGATGTAATATCAGTATATAAACATTAACTTATGTAAAAAATATGACCAAAGATAATAAAATTTTTGCAGTAAGAGGTATGAATGATGTTATACCAAAAGATAGCTTTAATTGGAATAAATTAGAAACATTAATTCAAGAATGGTTATCTAATTATGGATATTTAAATATTAAAATACCAATTCTTGAATATACTGATTTATTTGTTAGAGGTATAGGTGAAATTACAGACATAGTAGAGAAAGAAATGTATTCTTTTAATGATGGTATTAATGGACCTTCATTAACTATGCGTCCTGAGATAACAGCAGGCATAGTTCGTTCTGTAATAGAAAATAATTTATTATATGATGGTCCTAAAAGATTATATTCTTTGGGGCCAGTATTTCGTCATGAAAGACCACAAAGTGGTAGATATCGTCAATTTCATCAAATAGATGTAGAAGCATTTGGATTTGCAGGACCAGATATAGATTTTGAAATTATTTCTATGTTATCTCATTTTTGGCAAAAGCTTGAAATCCTTGAGTATGTACAACTGGAGATTAATTCATTAGGTGATATTCAAGAACGCAAATTACATAAAGATGCTCTTATCAGTTATTTTCGTAAATATTTAGAATATTTAGATCAAGATAGTAAAAGAAGATTAGAATTAAATCCTTTAAGAATATTAGACTCTAAAAATAATAATATGCAAGAGATTATTAATAATGCTCCAAAATTAATTGATTTTTTAGGATATGAATCTAAAAAACATTTTGATTTATTATGTAATTTTTTAGAAAAAACTAAAGTTAAATATTTAGTTAATCATAGATTAGTCAGAGGATTAGATTATTATAATAATACTGTTTTTGAATGGATATCTGATGATTTAGGTGCAAAAAGTACTTTTTGTGGTGGTGGCAGATATGATAAATTGATAGAAAATTTAGGTGGAAAATCTACACCAGCAATAGGTTTTGCAATAGGTTTTGAGCGTTTATTATACATATACAATAAATTACATAAAAGTAATATAAATAAACATGAGTTAAAACAGTGTGATATATATATAGTATATAGTAGTACAGAAGCATATATATATGGATATAATATTGCAAATAAATTAAGACAATTAGGTAAATCTGTAATTTTACATGCAGGTAATAATAATTTTAAGCAACAATTTAAAAAAGCTGATTTAAGTGGTGCTATTTGGGCATTAATAATAGGCGAGCAAGAATTATTAGAGAAAACAATTAGTATTAAATGCCTCAGAGCTGAACATAAAACAAATAAATTAGAGCAAATAAAAATATCTTATGAAGAAATTATTAACTTTTTTACATATAATCAAAATATATGAAAATCAAAAATAACTATATCAAAATAATGAAAAATTTTTTAATTAAAAATTTATATAAATTTTTAATAGTTATTTCTTTAATATTACTTCCTATATTATCATATTTATTATATATTTATATTGATAATAAATCACAATATATTAATCCTAACAAAGTATTAGAAAATATAGAATTAGCTAGTTTTGATGAAAAAACATCAATAGAACATATTACAAATTTAGAAAATATATTAGCTAGCAATTTTAATAAAAACCTATGTTATCCATATGGAACTTTCTTAGCAACTAGATTTTTATCGTCTCAAGGCCATATTCAAGAATCAATTGATATGTTGAATATTTATATTCAACAATCTAAAAATAGTATATTAAAAAATGTAGCATTGTTTCGAAAATCTGGCTTACTACTAGAACAAAAAAAATATGAAGAAGCTATTTTTCAATTAAATAATCCTAATAAATATTTTGAAAATTTATTTAATGATAGAAAAGCAGATATTTTAATCTGTCAAGGTAAAATAAAGGAAGGTTTATTTTTATTAAATAAAATTTTAGAAAAATTAGATAAAAATGATCCATTAATAAAAATAATATCTTTGAAAATTGATGCACTAAAATCTTTATGAAATATATTTATATCTTATTAATTTCATGCTGTTTGATGTCATGTTCTTTACATAATAAGATCTATCATATAAATGATAAAGAATTTTTTATTAAAAAAACTATTATAAACAATCATTTTTTTAATAAAATAAGTAGCTCAATTATATCTATAATTATTCAAAAAGATTATTTGTATTATGCTTATAACAATGGACAAATATCTAAATTAAATATAAAACTTGGAAAAATATGTTGGACTAACAATATAAACCACCAATTAATATCTGGTATATGTGTAAAAGATAATTATATAGCTACTATTACAAAGGATGGATATTTATTTATTTTAGATATAAATGGAAAAATTATTTGGAAAAAAAATATTAACAGTTCAAGCAACTATATACCAATAATTCATAATGATTTAGTAATTATTAGAACAGATAATAATAAATTAAAAGCATTTTCTATAATTAATAAAAAATTAATATGGAATATATATTCTCCACTATTTGATTTTAATATAAAAGAAGAAACATATTTTTGTTGTCATAATGATTTACTTATTGCATCAATACCTGATAAAAAAATAATAATTATTGATTTAAAACATGGTAATACTATATGGGATTATAGTGTACCTGTTAAAGAAGGATATGATGATATAGAAAGAATAAATAATGTTTATTCTTTTCATGTTATTAATAATATTTTATACATTGTATCTTACAATGGTGATTTATTAGCTATTGATTTAATAAATCAATTTAAAAAAATATGGCATAATTCTTTAAATTTAACTATAAAACATTTATTAGTAGAAAATAAGAATTTATATATTACTGATCAAAATAATATCATTAGATGTTTTAACTCTAATAATTGTGAATTATTATGGAAATATGAGAATTTTTGTAATAAAAATATTAATAAACCTATTTGTATTAAAAATTATTTACTTGTATCAGATAATAAAGGCTATATTTATTTATTAAATAAATATTCTGGCACAATGTATGGTAATATTAAATTAAATCATTACAATAATTCATTTACACTAATCAATGATAATAGCTTCATTATTAATTCTAATAATAGAAAATTATCTTTGGTGGAAATTAAAAATTTTTTATAAATTTATACTTTATTTATCGTGTATTTTAAACCAATTATAACTTTAGTAGGTCGTCCAAATGTAGGTAAATCTACATTATTTAACCGCCTAACAAAATCTAGAAATGCTTTAGTAGCTGATTTTCCAGGTCTTACAAGAGATCGAAATTATGGAGAATGTAAAATATCTACCAAACCTTTTATTGTGGTAGATACTGGTGGATTTGAGCCAGTTATCAAAAATGGTATTGAAAGTGAAATGTCTAAGCAAACAAAGGAAGCTATTTTAGAATCTGATATAATTTTATTTTTAGTAGATGTACGTTCTGGTCTTAATAATACTGATTATGATATTGCAAAATTACTGAGATTATCAAGCAAAAAGCATATTATAGTTGTTATAAATAAATCTGAAGGTTTAGAAACGTGGCAATCTAATAATAATTTTTATGAGCTAGGTTTTGAAAAATATTTTTCCATATCTTCTGCTCATGGCCATGGCATAGATAAAATGATAAATTATATTTGTAGCATAATTCCAGATTATCAAAGTAATAACAATGTATCAAATAATATAAATTACAATAAAATAAAATTAGCAATCGTAGGTCGTCCAAATGTAGGTAAATCTACTTTTATAAATACTATAATAGGTGAAAATCGAGTTGTAGTATTTGATATGCCTGGTACTACTAGAGATATAGTTAAAATAGACTTTTGTAAAAATAAACAAGAATATATAGTAATTGATACAGCTGGTTTGAGAAAAAAAGGTAAAGTATTTCATACTATAGAAAAATTTTCTATAGTAAAAACATTACAAGCTATAGAAGATAGTAATGTAGTTTTATTAATTGTTGATCATCAAATTCAAGAACAAGATTTACACATAATTAGATTTATAATAGAATCAGGAAAATCTATAGTAATAGCTATTAATAAATGTGAAAATTTAAAAATGCATGAAATGCAAGAATTAATACTTAATTGCAGAAGAGAAATACATTTTTTAAATTTTGCAAAAGTACATTGTATTTCTGCTTTAACTGGTAAAGGTATAAATAATATTTTTCATTCAATAGAAAATGCATATGCTTCAGCTTTTAAAAAATTATCTACTCCATTATTAACTAGAACTTTACAATCAGCAGTTTTACATCAACAACCACCCAAAAAAACAAATTTTCGTCCTAAATTGAAATATGCTCACCAAGGGGGTCATAATCCACCTGTAATTATTATTCATGGTACATCTTTATATTCAATTTCTAATGATTACCGTCGCTTTTTAGAAAAATACTTTCGTGAAAAATTTCATTTAGAGGGAACGCCTTTAAGAATAGAATTTAAATCTTCAAAAAATCCTTATTTTAATAGAGAGAAAAATGAATAATTATTGGAGTGCAATTGTCAATAACTTAGATCCTTATGTGCCTGGAGAACAAACTAAACTATCTAATGTAATAAAACTTAATACAAATGAAAATCCTTATGGACCATCCTACAAAGTTTTAGATGCAATTAAAAATTCTTGTAATAATCAATTAAGGTTATATCCTGACCCTGAATCAATAAGTCTTAGAGATCAAATAGCTTCTTTATATAATTTAAATATAGATAATATTTTTGTAGGTAATGGATCGGATGAAGTATTAGCTCAATCATTTTTAGCTTTCTTTCAAAAAGAAAAACCTATCATATTTCCTGATATTACTTATAGTTTTTATAAGACATACTGCCAATTATTTAATATTGCATATAAAACAATTCCATTAGACGAATATTTTAATATTAAAATATCGGATTATTTACCTAAAATACATAAAAATTATATTGGTGGGATAATTTTTCCTAACCCTAATGCTCCTACAGGAATTAATTTAGAATTAACAGATGTAGAAAAAATTATTTCTAGTAATAAAAATATTGTAGTAGTAATAGATGAAGCTTATGTAGATTTTGGATCTACATCAGCAGTTAGCTTAATTAATAAATATGATAATTTATTAATTGTTCAAACATTTTCTAAATCTAGGTCTCTAGCTGGCTTAAGAATAGGTTTTGCTATTGGTAATAAAAATTTAATTAATGGTTTAATTAGAGTAAAAAATAGTTTTAATTCATATCCAGTTGATAAATTAGCATCTATTGGTGCTATAGCTGCATTTCAAGATATTGATTATTTTAATTTTACATGTAATTCAATAATAAAGTTAAGAAATAATTTGATTAATGATATGATTAACTTAGGTTTTGAAGTACTCCCATCTAAAGCAAATTTTATATTTGCAAAGCACAATAAATATGATGCAAAAATCATTTATGAAAAATTAAAAGATAATAATATCCTTGTTCGTCATTTTAATAAAGATAGAATTAATCAATATTTAAGAATAAGTATTGGTATAGAAGAACATTTATCTCAATTAATTTATATATTAAATAAAATAGTAAATAACTAGAAACATATCAAGATATTTGATTGTATAATTGATGATTAATATCAATAAAAAAATATTATAGCCAATAACATATGTATGGAGCATAATCAATGTTTAATAATAATCAAATATTACAAGACCAATTTTTAAATAAATTAAAACAGGATAAAATACCAGTTTCAATTTATTTAGTTAATGGTATTAAACTGCAAGGTCAAATAGAATCTTTTGATCAATATATTATTTTATTAAAAAATACAGTTACACAAATGATATATAAGCATGCAATATCAACTATTGTACCAACAAAAAATATTATTTTTACATAGAAATATTTAAATATTAAAGATAAGTTTTTTTAAACAATATGAAATCCATTATAGTTAATGTCAATTTTATGAATGAGGTAATATCAAAATCTCAAATAGATGAATTTTTCATGTTATCTAATACTTATGGCTGTCAAGTGATTAATACATTTAATATTAAAAGAAAAGAACCTGATATTAAGTATTTTATTGGCATTGGAAAAATGAAAGAGATTTATAATTTTATTATTGAATATTCTATTGATATTATATTATTTAACTGTGAATTATCAGCTTCGCAGCAAAGAAATATTGAAGATTATTTAAAAATTAAAGTAATTGATAGAGTATATTTAATATTAGAAATTTTTGCTATGAGAGCAAAAAGTTATGAAGGAAAATTGCAGATAGAATTAGCTCGCTTAACTTATTTGTCTTCTAGATTGAAGAATATGTGGACACATTTAGAACGACAAAAAGGTGGTATAGGTGTTCGTGGTGGACCTGGAGAATCTCAAATTGAATTAGATCGTAGGATGATTAATAATAAAATTAAATCTTTAAAAATTAATTTATCTCATCTAGAAAAACAAAGACATATTCAAAGAGAAAATCGTAAAAAAAGTAGAGCTTTTTCAATATCTTTAGTTGGATATACAAATGCAGGTAAATCTACATTGTTTAATTCTTTAACAAAAAAAAATACTTATGTAGCTGATAAATTGTTTGCTACATTAGATACTTTATCTAGAAAAATGTGGATAGATAAATATAATATTATTATATCTGATACAGTTGGATTTATCAGAAATCTTCCTCATAATTTAATTGAAGCATTTAAATCAACATTAGAAGAAGTAACTTATGCAGATCTACTTTTACATGTTATAGATGCTTCAAGTGAAAATTATATGGAAGAAATAATTGCTGTTAACAATGTACTGAAAGAAATAGGAGCAATCAATATACCAACTCTTATGATTTATAATAAGATAGATTTATCTCATATAGAATCTAGAATAGAATTTGATAATAATAATTCAGTTAAAAATATATATATCAGTGCTTTGAATAATAATGGATTAGATAAAATAAAGGATGCTATTTTAAAATTAGTATCTATAAAGTTGAAAAATATAAACTAATTAATTTAAAAAACTAATATGATCAATCAATATAAAAAATTTAAAAATATAGCTATAGACTTTTATCATAGACAAGAACCACCAGATTTAGAAGAAATTTGGATGAATTTTAATAAAAAAATACGCTCTATATTTCATATTAATACAAATTTTTCAGAAAATCATAATAAATCATATTTTATTTTTATTTTTTTGATTATATTAATTCTATGGCTTATAAGTGGTTTTTTTATTGTACAAGAAGGTAAAGTAGCTGTTTTAACAAGATTTGGTAAATATATAAAAACTGTGCAATCTGGTATACATTGGAAATTTCCTTCTCCAATAGACAGTTATGAAATAGTTAATATATCAAGACTTAGAACATTAGAAATAGGTTATAGAGGTAATTCTGCTAATAAAATATTACCAGAATCGTTAATGCTCACTAATGATGAAAATATTGTAGATATGCAATTTGTCGTACAATATAGATTAAGAAATGATGGTGCTCCTAATTACTTATTTAAAATTAGTGATCCTAATAATTCAGTTAGACAGGTTGCTGAAACTGCTATGAGAGAAATAGTAGGTAAAAGGAATATGGATTTTGTTTTATATGAAGGTAGAACTTTAGTTTCTCTAGATGTTCAAAATCTTATGCAACATATTCTTGATAATTATAAAACAGGTATACAAATAGACACAGTTGCTATACAAAATGTACAACCTCCAGAGCAAGTACAAGCAGCTTTTGATGATGCAGTAAAAGCAGGTCAAGACAGAGAAAGAAAAATTAATGAAGGATATGCATATGCTAATCATATTATACCATTAGCTAGTGGTCAGGCTTCAAGATTATTAGAACAAGCAGAAGGTTATAAAACTAAGATTATTGAGGAAGCTAAAGGTAATGTATCTAGATTTGATAGTATCTTAAAAGAATATGAAAAAAATCCAGATATCACCAGTTCACGTATATATTTAGAAGGTATGGAAGAAATTTTTTCTCAAAATGATAAAATCATAATTAATAGCGATAATAGTACTATTCTTATACCAAATGAAAGAATTAATAAAAAAGCATTAAATAAATATATTCAAGACAAAGATGATAATAAAAATTTACCCAAAGATAATGTTGCAGAAGATATTAATTCTAATTATCAAAATATAGTTCGCAATGAACAAATTTTATCTAGAAATCGTTAATTTATATTCAATAATATCAAGGATTGGCTGTGAAGAAGTTTATCATTTTAGTTATGTCTATATTACTATTTACTATTTTACCGTTATCAATATTTGTTGTACATGAAAGATCATGTGCTATTGTTTTTACGCTTGGAGAAATAAGTCGAGAAATACATGAGCCGGGTTTTTATTTTAAATTACCTTTACCATTTCAAAATGTTATTAAATTAGATAAAAGAATTTTAACTATTGAATCTAAAAATGCAGAAAGAATACAAACATCTGAAAAGAAAAATTTATTAATAGATTCATTTGTAAAATGGAAAATAGTCAACCCTCGTTTATTTTACATAACATTTGGAGGAAGTGAAAAATCAGCTCATGAGCGTTTACAAGCACAAATTAGAGATGCTTTGAATGCATCTGTAAACGTTAGAACTGTAAAAGATGTATTATCTCTAGAGCGTGGAAAAATCATGTCAGAAATTTTGACTAATGTTGCAAAAAGAGCTGAACCTTTTGGTGTAGAAATAGTAGACGTGAAGTTAAGACGTATAGAATTTGCTCCAGAAATATCTCAATCAGTATATAAAAGAATGGAAGCTGAAAGAACAAAAGTAGCAAATGAATTAAGATCTATTGGTGCAGCAGAAAGTGAAAAAATTAGAGCAGAAGCTGATAGAAAAATGGAAGAAATTATTGCTAAAGCAAATTCAAAATCTAAAATTATTATGGGTAATGCTGATGCTATTGCTAGTGCTATATATGCAGAATCTTATAAAAAAAATCCTGATTTTTATAAATTTTATAGAAGTTTAGAGGCTTACAAAAAATCTTTTAATTCTAATAATGATTTATTTGTTATAAATCCTAAATCAGAATTTTTTAAATATATTAATAAATCTAAATCTAATTAATAGTATCAAAAAAACAACAAATTTTTATAAAAAAATAAAAAAATTTCCTATAGAGATAAGCTATGAATAAATGGTTATTACCAGAAAATGTTGCTGATGTTTTGCCTTTTGAGGCTAGAAAAATTGAAGAGCTTAGATTTAAAATATTAAATCTATACAAAACTCATGGTTTTGAATTAGTATTTCCTCCTTTAGTAGAATACATAGATTCTTTATTATCTGGAACAGGTAGCGATCTTAATCTTCGTACATGTAAATTAATAGATCAAATGTCTGGAAGAACTATGGGTATTAGAGCAGATATTACTCCTCAAATTAGTAGAATAGATGCACATCTTATTAATAGCAAAGGAGTTACAAGATTATGTTATTGTGGTAATGTACTTCATGCAAAACCAATGGGTTTATTTTCTAGTAGAGAATTATTACAGATTGGAGCTGAAATATATGGTTATAATGGAGTAGAAGCAGATATTGAAATTATTAGATTAGTATTTGCAACATTAGAAATAGCATATGTAAAAAAACCACATATGGATTTATGCCATCATGGAATAATAAGACATTTTTTAGAATTAGATAATGTTTTATTGAATAATTCAGAAATCATTATATCTCTTTTAAAAGAAAAAGATATAACAGGTTTAAAAGAATTATTTACAAATTTAAATTATGTAAATAATGAATTAAAAGAATCAATATTATGTTTACCTTTTTTATATGGTAATTCTTCTGTAATTTTAGATGCAAAGAAAAAATTTGCTAATTATCCTACTGTTTTATTATGTTTAGATGAATTACAATTATTAATAGATTCATTGCCTGATTTAAATATTGGTATAGATTTGGCAGATCTTGGTGGATATGAATATCATTCAGGGGTAACTTTTTCTGTATATGCTCAAGGTTGGCATGATTCATTAGTTAGTGGTGGTAGATATGATGATGTAGGTCTTGCATTTGGTAGAGCTAGACCTGCTACTGGTTTTAGTTTAGATTTACGTAAATTATCTTTAGGAAGGTTTATCGATGCTAACAAATATCATGCTATTAAAGCACCTTGGGTTAATAATGATATTACTCTTACTAATTTAATAAATGATTTAAGGTCTCAAGGAGAAATTGTAGTTCAATTATTTCCAGAAGAAATTTTAGATGAAAATGGATTAGTATTTGATAGAGAATTAGTTTTAGTAAACTCAATTTGGAAATTATTATCAATTTAATTTAATTAAATTAAATATAAAATATTGGTACTTTATATGAATAAAAATATTGTTATCATAGGCACTCAGTGGGGTGATGAAGGTAAAGGCAAGATTGTAGACTGGCTATCTGAATCTGTAAAAGGAGTAGTACGTTTTCAGGGAGGTCATAATGCTGGTCATACTTTATGGATTAATGGTAAAAAAACTATTCTTCGTTTAATTCCATCTGGAATTATGCATCCTAATATTACTTGTTTCATAGGTAATGGAGTTGTTTTGTCTATAGAAGCTTTGCTTAAAGAAATTGATGAGCTTGAATCTACTGGTATTTTAGTGAAAAATAGACTTTATATATCTGAAAATTGTCCATTAATTTTACCTTATCATATTGCTTTAGATACTGCCAGAGAAAAGCAAAAAGGAGTTAATAAAATTGGTACTACTGGTCGTGGAATTGGTCCTGCTTATGAAGATAAAGTAGCAAGAAGAGCTATTAGATTAAAAGATATATTTAATCCAAAATTATTAGAAGAAAAACTTGAAGATAATGTAAATTATTATAATTTATTATTAACTAAATTATTTAATGAATCAGAAATAAATTTTTCTTCTATAAAAGAATATTTAACTAAAATTGCACCTATTATAGAACCTATGATAAAAGATGTTTCGAATTGTTTATATGATATGTGTGAAAAAGGAGAAAATCTTTTATTTGAAGGTGCACAAGGTGCACTTTTAGATGTAGATCATGGTACATATCCATATGTTACAAGCAGTAATTGTATATCAGGAGCTGCTTCTACTGGTTCTGGAGTAGGACCTAAAAATATTGATTATATTTTAGGTATTACTAAAGCTTATACTACTAGAGTTGGTTCTGGACCATTTCCTACTGAATTAAATGATGATATTGGTATAAAGTTATCTACTATTGGAAAGGAAGTTGGATCTGTAACTGGCAGACCTCGTAGATGTGGATGGTTAGATGCTGCAGCATTAAAAAGATCTGCTAGAATAAATGGTATTTCTGGATTATGTATTACTAAATTAGATGTATTAGATTCTTTTGATTATATTAAAATCGGTGTAGGATACCAAATAAATGATACTTTTTATGATGTATTGCCGTATGGAATTAGTAATTTGAATAATATATTACCAATTTTTGAAACTATATCAGGATGGAAAAGTTCAACAGCAAGTATTACTGAATTTGATAAATTACCTGAACAAGCTAGGTATTATCTTGGTAGAATAGCTGATATATCTGGAATACCAATAGATATAATTTCTACTGGACCTGACAGGAATGATACTATAGTGTTAAGAAATCCATTTATGATATAAGAACATCATATATTTTATATAATAGTTTTAATAAAAATAATGAAACTATTATATAAAAATAGTATAATATTCTTCATTACATTGAAACAAAGTATTTCTCTCTATAATTATAATGTCTTAATTATAGAATTATCTTAAATTAATAAATTAAATATAATATATGCCTATAGTTAAATTAAAGGAGCATGAACCTTTTGAAGCTGCTCTTAGACGTTTTAAACGTACAATTGAAAAAACAGGATTATTAACAGAGTTACGTTCTCGAGAATTTTATGAAAAGCCTACTGCTGAACGTAAACGTAAATTAGCTGCTGCAATTAAAAGACATTACAAACGTATACGTAGTCAGCAATTACCACCAAGAATGTATTAATAATAGTATAGTTTTTTCTTTGATTTCACAAAAATTTATTCAAGATCTACTATCTAAAATCGATATAGTAGATCTTGTTCAACAATATATATCTATAAAAAAATCTGGATCTAATTATTTAGGATTATGTCCATTTCATGATGAAAAAAGTCCATCTTTTACAGTAAATTCAGAAAAACAATTTTTTCATTGTTTTGGTTGTGGAGAACATGGTAATGTAATTAATTTTTTAATGAAATATAATGGATTAAATTTTATAGAAGCATTGAAATATTTATCAGAATTATTAGGAATAAAATTACCACAAAAAAATTTTTCTGTACTAACAGAAGATAGTAAAAAATCAAATCTAGTAAATATTTTAAATCAAGCTAAATCAAGATATTTACTAATGTTAAAAGATTCTAAATCTGCTCAAGCTTATTTAAAATATAGAGGTATTAGTAACAATGTTATTAATATTTATAATATTGGTTATGCTAAAAATAATAATCAATTATATGCAGAATTAAAAAATTATTATGATAATAATGTTTTATTAGATTCAGGTCTTATTATAAAAGATAGTAATAATTTTTATGATAGATTCCGTAATAGAATTATATTTCCAATATATAATATTGAAGGTATCTTAATAGGTTTTGGTGGTCGTGCTTTGGGAAATAATTTACCTAAATATTTGAATTCTCCTGAGACTAATTTATTTAAAAAAGGCCAAGAATTGTATGGTTTTTGGGAAGCAAAATCTGTTATTAAAAAAGAAAAAACTATTTTGATAGTAGAAGGTTATTTAGATGTCTTAAAATTAGTACAACATAATTTTTTAAACGTAGTTGCTACATTAGGTACATCTATTACTATAGACCAAATAAAAAAAATAATTTTTCAAGGTATAAAAAAAATTATTTTTTGTTTTGATGGTGATTTTGCTGGTAAAAAAGCAGCTCAAAGAGCTTTACGCGTATGTTTATCAGAGTTAAATGATAATTTTGAAATTAGGTTTTTATTTTTACCAGATTCATATGACCCTGATTCATTTGTAACTAAATTTGGTATATTTGAATTTAAAAATAAAATAAATCAATCTATTCCTTTGTCTCAATTTTTATTAAAAGAAATATCTGAAAAATATAATATGAATGAAGCAGAAGGTAGAGTAGCATGTTTAAATAATGCAATAAAAATAATAGATTGCATTCCTAAATGTATTTTACGTACACAAATAGAAAAAGATTTATCTGAGTTAGTTCATATTACTCAAAAAGAACTTAATTTTTCTATATTAAAAAATAAAAAACAAAGTAATTATTTTATAGATCAAAAATCTTTCCATAGAAAACATTTTATAAATGAAAAAATTGGTAAACAAAATACACTACAAAAAAAAGATTTAAATACTATTAAAATAAATAATAAATATTATTCTTTAATATCGAAAAAGTTAATTAATTTATTAATACAATATCCATATCTATTAAATACAATAGATTATGATCAAATAAATATTATTGGAAAAGATGATGATTTGGAAAATATAAAAAACTTTATTTTATTTGTTAAAAACAATGAAAATAAACAATATAATAGTTTATTAGAATTAATAGACCCAAATTCAGATATGTATAGATATATAAAACAAATATCTTCACATAACAGTATGATTAACATACCTAATCCTGAATTGGAATTAAATTCAATTATATCTTATATAGAAATTAATAATATTAAAAAGGAAATGGAAAAATTATCTAATAAGAAAGATTTTTCTACACAAGATGCAATATTATATAAAAATCTTTCTAAAAAATTAATCGATATTAAAAATAAAGACCATTCATAAATATAATATTTATGTTAAATATGATAAAAATTTAAAATATTCAATAATACTATTATAATGGCTTAATTTTTAATAATATTAAATTATATATTTTAAATAAATTTCAAATAAAATATAATTATTCATAATAAATTTTAATAGAAAAAAGTAACTAATTCTATGAATAACTCTTCAAAAAAATCTAATAACAAAATTCAATCTAACGATTGTTATTCTATTTCAGAAAAAAAAGATTTTAAGGAATCACAATCTACTACTTTAAAACATATTAAAGAAAAAAAAACGAAAAGCAAATCTGATTCGAAAAAAATTAAAAAAAATAAACGTTCATTAAAACAAAATAATGATATAGATATTGATAATGATTACTATGAGCATGAATCTATAAATGAAAATATTGTAAAGCATGATGATTTCGATGATATTTATGATGTAGACATACATGTAGTATCTAATACTAAACGTAAACGTATTAAAAATGAAGTAAAAACATTAATATCAAATAGTCATACTATATCTCAAGAAGAATATGAAGCTCGTCGCAATAAAATTAAACAATTAATTAAATTGGGAAAAGAAAGAGGATATTTAACTTACGGAGAAATTAATGATCATCTACCAGATGAATTAGTAGATAATGATACTTTAGATGGTATTATTAGTACTTTTGGAGATATGGGTATATATGTATACGAAAGAACTCCAGATATTGAAACTTTACTAATGAGCGACAATACTCCTATATCATCACATGATGATGATGAAGAAGAGGCAGAAGCAGCTTTAACTACGGTAGATTCAGATTTTGGTCGTACTACTGATCCTGTTAGAATGTATATGAGAGAAATGGGTAGTGTAGAGTTATTGACTAGAGAAGGAGAAATAGAAATAGCTAAACGAATAGAAGATGGATTAAAGCATATTATTATGGCTATTTCTGCATCACCTATTACTATACAAGAAATTTTATATAATATCTCAATTGTACGCAAGGATGAATTAAGAATTGATGAAATTATTGATGGTTTAATAGATTTAGATAGTAATGAAGATTATGAGAATATTGTATTACCTATCGAATATGAGTTAGAAGAAAATTCATCTAGTGGTATGTCTGATGCACAATTAGAAGAGTTAAAACTTAAAACTTTTCAAAAATTTGATAAAGTTGAAAAATATTTTGAACAAATGAAAATTGCTTATAAGCAATCAGGTTATAAATCAGCAGATTATATAGAAAACCAAATAAAAATTCAAAATGAATTAGTTAGCATTAGATTTACTGCTAAAATGGTAGAAAAATTTGCAAATACGCTAAAAATTCAAGTAGATGAAATTAGGCAATTAGAAAAGCTTATGATGGATATTTGTGTAAATAATGCATTTATGCCTAGAATAGATTTTATTAAATCATTTACTGGTAATGAAATCAATTTTGAATGGGTACACAAAGAAATAGCTGCAGGAAAAGATTATTCTCATTATTTAGTCAGACACATACCTGCTATACAAGCGATACAGCAAAAATTTTTAGAATTACAAAATAAAGTTTCATTATCTTTACAAGATTTAAAAGATATAAATAAACGTATGATAGCTGGTGAAACAAAAGCTAGAAAAGCTAAAAAAGAAATGACTGAAGCTAATTTAAGATTAGTAATATCAATAGCAAAGAAATATACTAATAGAGGATTACAGTTTTTAGATTTAATACAAGAAGGCAATATTGGTTTAATGAAAGCTGTTGATAAGTTTGAATACAGACGTGGTTATAAATTCTCTACTTATGCAACTTGGTGGATACGTCAAGCTATTACAAGATCAATAGCAGACCAAGCACGTACTATTAGAATACCAGTACATATGATAGAAACTATTAATAAAATGAATAGAATTAGTAGACATATTTTACAAGAAACTGGTATAGAACCTGATGCAGCTGTATTAGCACAAAAAATGGATATGCCTCAGGATAAAATAAGAAAAATATTAAAAATATCTAAAGATCCTATATCAATGGAAACACCAGTTGGTGATGATGAAGATTCACATTTAGGAGATTTTATAGAAGATGTAATGACATTAGCTCCTGCTGATGCAGCATTACATGGATCTATGAGAGAAATAGTAAAAGAAGTTTTAGATTCATTAACTCCAAGAGAAGCTAAGGTATTAAGAATGAGATTTGGAATAGAAATGAGTACTGATCAAACTTTAGAAGAAGTAGGTAAACAATTTGATGTTACTAGAGAACGCATACGTCAAATAGAAGCAAAAGCTTTAAGAAAATTAAGACACCCAAGTAGAGCAGATAAATTAAAAAGTTTCTTGGAAGAACATTAATTTTTATGTTACAATAATGAAATGAATGTGATGTAAGGGCCTCTAGCTCATGCTGGTTAGAGCAGCGGACTCATAATCCGTTGGTGCCGAGTTCGACTCTCGGGGGGCCCACCATAGGAAATTATTAATTTTTTTCTTATGTGTTTCTTTTATTAAAAATATTAGTATTTATTTATGCCAGTAGTAAAACAAATTCTCTGGATGTTACTATCAACCTTGATGTTTGCTTTAATGTATTTTTTTATTAAAGTAACAGCAGACAAAAATATCTCTTTACCACAAATAGTTTTATTTAGGGGTTTTATACCTTTTATCATAATATTTTTTTGGGGTATTTATAAAAAAAAAATATTATTTCCTAATAATTGGAAGTTACATGTTATAAGATCTTTATGTGGTACTTTATCAATGTGGTTAGGTTTTTGTGCAATATCAAAATTAACTTTATCTACATCTACATGTTTAAATTATACAGGTCCTATCTTTATAGGAATAGGTAATTTTTTATATTTCAAGCATAAAAAACTAGATTATTTAATATATATACCAATTTTACTTGGATTTTTAGGTATATTATTGATTTTGCAACCTAGTATTAATAATAATGAATGGTTATATGTTTTATTTGGTATAGGAGCTGGTTTTTTGTCAGCAATTTCTATGTTACAAATCCAACAACTACATTTAATAAATGAACCAGAATGGAGAATAGTTTTTATATTTTCAATATTTATTTGTATAACTAGTTTATTATATTTATTAATTTCTGGTTGGATATGTTTGGACTTTATATCTCTATGTTATTTGACATTAGTTGGAATATTTGGTCTTTTGGGTCAATTATTTATGACAAAAGCTCTTAGCATTGGATCTTTAATAATCCCTGCTTCTATTCAATATGTAACAATAGTATTTTCTACAATTATAGATTTTCTAATACTTAAAGAAAAAATAGGAATGTTATCTTTATTAGGAATAATTTTTGTAATAATATCAGGTTTATTTTCTGCTTTTTTAAATTATAATAAAAATATAAAAATTATAAATAAATCTTAAATTATCCATTTTTTAAATATATCAAAAAATTATATGCTAATAGATAGAAGTAACTATATAACATTTGACTCTTGGAAAAAAGAGTATATTAAACATATAGATATCACTATTAGTAAGTTTATGCCACAAGAAAATACAAAACCATGTTTATTACATAAAGCTATGCGTTATGCAGTATTAAATGGCGGAAAAAGAATTCGTGCTTTATTAGTGTATGCTTCTAGTGAATTATGTTCTTTATTTTGTGAAATAGATCATAAAGAGTATTATGAATTTTTAGATAAAATAATGGTAGCTATAGAATTAATACATGCATATTCTCTTATACATGATGATTTACCTTGTATGGATAATGATGACTTGAGAAGAGGTTTACCATCAACTCATATAAAATTTAATGAAGCTTTAGCTTTATTAGCAGGAGATGCATTACAAGCATTAGCATTTAATTTATTATCAAATATTAATATTTCTAATAAAGATATTATAATAGAATCTATTCAAATTTTATCTCATTCAATAGGTAGTTTTGGAATGGTAGGAGGTCAATCTATAGATATAAATAGTAATAAAATGTTATTATCTTATGAAAATTTAAAAGAAATGCATATGATGAAAACTGGTAATCTTATATCTTCTAGTATAATATTGCCTTCTATTATTTGCATGTTAAAAAAGGATAAAAAAAATATATTATTACAATATGCAAATTTATTAGGATTAGCATTTCAAATTACTGATGATATCTTAGATATAACTTCAGAAACACATATTATAGGTAAAACTAAAAATAAAGATATTAAGCAATTAAAAAATACTTATGTTTCATTATTAGGGGTAAAAAAAGCTAAAGAACATGTTGTTAATATTATCGATCATTCTAATATTTTATTAAAAAAATTAACTAAAGAACATACTAGATTATCTGATATAGCAAATTTTATTTTATATCGAAATAATTAAAAGATTTATACTTATACCATCAAAATGCATACTCCAACTTTAGATAAAGTATCTTCACCAGAAATATTAAAATATTTTTGTTTAAATGAATTAAAAGAACTAGCTAATGATTTAAGAAAAGAAATAATAGATATTGTTTCCAAAAATGGTGGACATTTATCATCTAATTTAGGTATTGTTGAATTAACTATTGCTATATATAAAATATTTAATTTTCCTGAAGATAAAGTTATATGGGATGTTGGACATCAATCTTATGCTCATAAGATATTAACTGGTCGACGTCATATAATGCAAACATTACGGAAAAAAGATGGTGCTGCTGGATTTCCACAACGTATTGAATCAAAATTTGATATATTTGGTACAGGGCATTCTTCTACATCAATTTCAGCTGCTTTAGGCTTAGCAGTTGCTGCTAGAAATAAAAATATTAATAGAAAAAATATAGCTATTATAGGTGATGGAGCTATGTCAGCAGGAATGGCATTTGAAGCTATTAATAATGCAGGAGTTACTAAAGATATTAACTTATTAGTCATTTTAAATGATAACTCAATGTCTATTTCTCCACCAGTAGGTGCTTTAGAAAATTATTTAGCATATTTAACATCAAAAAATTTATTTAATACTGCTGCAAAATATATAGGTAAAACTATATTAGATAGAATACCTAAAGATATTTTATTTAATTTAAAAAAATTAAGAAAAAAAGCAAAAAAAGTAATTTTGCCTAGTAATATTTTTGAAAATTTTGGTTTTCAATATATAGGTCCTGTAGATGGTCATAATTTAGAAGAATTAATAATAAATTTAGAAAAAATTAATTCTAAAAAAGGTTTATTTTTTTTACATGTTATAACAAAGAAAGGTATGGGCTATAAACCAGCTGAAATAAATCCTGTTTTATATCATGGTCCAAGCAAATTTGATCCTATAATCGGTATTCAAAAACAAATTTCTAAATCTTATACATTTACACAAATATTCAGTAAATGGTTATTAAATAATGCATCAAATGATCAAAGGCTTGTATGTATTACACCAGCTATGAAAGAAGGTAGTGGTTTAGTAGAGTTTGCTAAAAATTTTCCAAATCGTTATTTTGATGTTGGTATAGCTGAACAACATGCTATAACATTTGCTGCTGGTATGGCGTGTGATGGTATGAAACCAATTGTTACTATATATTCTACATTTTTACAAAGAGGATATGATCAGTTAATTCATGATGTTGCTATTCAAAATTTAGATGTAACTTTTGTAATAGATAGGGCTGGATTAGTTGGATTTGATGGAGCAACTCATTCAGGAAATTATGATATTGCCTTTTTGCGATGTATACCTAATATAATCATATCCACTCCTTCTAATAAAAAAGATTTATTAAATTTGCTATCAATATGCTATAAATATAATGGTCCTAGTGCTATTAGATATCCAAAAGATATATGTTTAGATATTAATTTTGTAGAAATTTCTAATAATATTAATATTATTGGCAAATCCAATATTATTAATTCAGGAAAAAATATAGCTATTCTTGGGTTTGGTCCAATATTAAATAATGCAATATATGCTTCTGAAGAATTAAAAGCTACATTAGTTGATATGAGATTTGTAAAACCATTAGATGAAAACTTAATTATTGATATAGCAAACACACATAAAGCCATTGTAACTATAGAAGATTCAGCTATACATGGAGGAGCTGGAAGTGCAATAAGCGAATTTTTAAATCAATCAGGTATAAATATACCAATATTTCATATTGGTTTACCAGATAAATTTATCGATCATGGTGAGAGATCATTATTAATGAAAGATTTGTTTCTTGACGAAATAGGTATATTAAAAACAATTAAGAAAAAATTTAGTCATTATATAATTTGATTATTTTAGATAAAATTAACTATTTTAATGAGAGTAATTATATGAAATTTAATAATAATGAAAAAACTAATATTGAAATACCTGATATTCAAAATTATGGAGATATTAGAAGCATAAGTATAGATAAAGTAGGTATAAAAAATATCAAAATACCTATTAATGTATTGAAAACAAATAATACAGTATTATCTACTATAGGCATATGGAAAGCAACTGTTGCTTTACCATCAGATAAAAAAGGTACTCATATGTCTAGGTTTGTATCTATTTTAGAAAAATATAAATATTTAAATATTAATCAAAGAATTTTTTCTGATATGGCTTTAGAAATGATCAAATTACTTGAAGCAGAAACAGGAGAAATATGTGTTAAATTTGATTATTTTTTAGAAAAAGAAGCACCTTTATCTAAAACTAAAAGTACTATGAATTATAAAGTTAAATGGATAGCTACAATCAATAATAATAATATTAAATTTAAATCATTTATTAATATACCTATAACAAGTTTATGCCCATGCTCTAAAGCTATCTCTAAATATGGTGCACATAATCAAAGATCTAAAATAACAATATCAGTTAGACCTCATGATAATTCAATATTAAATATAGATCATATTATTAAATTAGTAGAAAAAGAAGCTTCTTGTGAGCTATGGAGTTTATTAAAGAGATCAGATGAAAAATATGTTACTGAAAGGGCATATAATAATCCCAAATTTGTTGAAGATTTAGTACGTGATATTGCTGTACAACTAAATAGTCTTCAAAACATACAGTGTTATACGATAGAAGCTGAAAATTTTGAATCAATACATAACCATTCTGCTTATGCAAAAATAGAAAAATAGATCTCAAATTATAAAATTATATCTTGCACTATACTAATCTCTAATAGATAATATTATATATTACTCAACATAAAATTTATTATTCATTCTTGCTCGAAATATAATAATATTTTGAGCTGTTTTTTATTTATTAAATTAAAAACATCCTAAAGGAGATTTAAAATGCGTCATTATGAAGTTGTTATTATTATTCATCCAGATCAAAGTGATCAATCATTATCTATGATAGATAGATATAAAAATATGGTTACTAATAAAAATGGAATTGTTCACAGATCAGAAGATTGGGGTAAAAAACAATTAGCTTATCCAATTAAAAAATTAGTAAAAGCTCATTATATATGCTTAAATATAGAATGCAATAATGAAGTTCTTTCAGAATTAATGGAATCATTTAAATATAATGATGCTATTTTACGCCATTTAATAATTAAAAAGAAGAATGCTTGTACTTCACCATCCATTATGATGAAAACTTTAGAAAAAGAAGATTCCAAAAAAAATAATACAAATGATAAATCTAATGAACAATAAAATTCATTAAGACATATTTAAATTAATGATAATTAAAAATTATATAAAATTAAAGGAAGAGAAATGAACTTTTCTGGAAAGTTTAAAGATAAACGTAAATTTACACAACAGAAACAACAAAATCCTTTATTCAAAAGACGCAAATTTTGTCGTTTTACTGCTGCTAATGTTGAAGAAGTTGATTATAAAGATATAGATACTTTGAAAGATTTTATACAAGAAAATGGGAAAATTATTCCTGCAAGATTAACAGGGACAAGATCCATATATCAAAGACAAGTAGGATTAGCTATAAAAAGAGCTCGTTTTTTATCTCTTATTCCTTATACTGATAATCATAATTCATAACTAATTGTGTGTTAATATGCAAATAATTCTATTAGATAAAGTTAAGCATCTTGGAAATTTAGGTGATGTTGTACGTGTAAAAGATGGATATGCAAGAAATTATCTTATTCCTCAAAAAAAAGCTAAAAGTGCTACTAAACAAGCTTTAAAAGAATTTGAATTACTTCGTACTGAGTTAGAAAAAATTCAAATTGAAAAACTTAATAATGCTATTGAGATATCTGAAAAGTTATCAAAAATAGAGCTCAATATTTTACAAAAAGCAGGAGTAGACGGACGCTTATTTGGTTCTGTAACAAACATTGATATTTTAAATGCTTTACAAAATAAAGGGTTTAAAGAAATCAAAAAATTCCAAATTGTCATATCTGAAGGCCATATAAAATATATAGGTACTTATAATGCTCAAATAACATTACATCCTGATGTAATTGTTGATGTACATTTTAATGTATTAGATGAATCATCTACAAAATAAAAAATTAATATATTGTTTTATGTTTTACAAGTTATATTTTAAATATAACTTGTAATTTTAAATATTATAAAATATACAATAAATTAATATTGTATTAAAAATATGATTTCAGCAGATAGCCATAATAATTTTGTTAATTTACGTACACCACCTCATTCTATTGAAGCAGAGCAATCAGTACTTGGTGGTTTGCTATTAGATAATAATACTTGGGATCGAATATCAGATATAATTTCTGAGGAAGATTTTTATCGTAATGATCATCGCTTAATATGGCACCATATTGCAAAATTAATTAATTCATCAAAACCAGCAGATGTAATTACTATTCATGAATCTTTGATAAGTGTTGGTAAATCAGAAAGTATTGGTGGTTTAAGTTATTTAAATACTTTAGCTCATAGCACACCATCAGCTGCTAATATAAGAAGATATGCTGAAATAGTACGCGAAAGATCTATGCTGAGAAAGCTAATTAGTTTAGCTGATGAGATATCATCTTTAGCATTAGATCCTAAAGGCAAAGAAGTACGTCAATTAATTGATGAAGCTGAATCTAAAGTATTTAAAATAGCACAAGAAGGATATATTAATAATTCAGGATTTCAAGAAATACAACCATTATTAACACAAGTTGTAGAACATATAGATGAATTATATAATAAAGGTGGTAGTTCTGATGTAACAGGTGTTCCAACAGGTTTCTTAGATTTAGATAAAATGACATCAGGGTTACAATCTGGTGATTTAATAATTGTAGCTGGTAGACCATCTATGGGTAAAACATCATTCTCTATGAATATAGGAGAGTATGTTGCTATCGATCAAGGCTTACCAGTAGCAATTTTTTCTATGGAAATGGCTGCAATTCAAATAGTAATGAGAATGATTGGTTCAGTTGGTATGTTAGATCAGCATAAAATGAGAACAGGTAAATTATCTTCAGATGATTGGCCTAAAGTAACACGTGCGGTACAAATTATACAAGATGCACAAGTATATATCGATGAAACTCCAGCTTTAAATGTTATTGAATTAAGGGCTCGTGCCAGAAGATTATCTCGTCAATGTGGTCAATTGGGTTTAATCATTATTGATTATATTCAATTAATGTCTAGTAATCGTATTGAAAATAGAGCCACAGAAATATCAGAAATTAGTAGATCTTTAAAAAGTCTTGCAAAAGAACTCAATTGTCCAATAATTGCATTATCTCAACTTAATAGAAGTTTAGAACAAAGACAAAATAAAAGACCTGTAATGAGTGACTTACGAGAATCTGGAGCAATAGAGCAAGATGCAGATTTAATATTATTTATTTATAGGGATGAAGTATATAATAATGAATCTGTGGATAAAGGTATTGCAGAAATTATTATTGGTAAGCAAAGAAATGGACCAATAGGTACAACTAAATTAACATTCAATGGCTCTATGACTAAATTTTTAAATTTTGGTAAAAATGATTCTTATTAAACTTGCAGATTATCAGCTAATGTAAAAGCTGATTCTAAAGAAGAAGAACTAGCTATCCCCTTCCATGCTATATCAAAAGCTGTACCATGATCTACACTTGTTCTTATAAATGGTAATCCAATAGTCAAATTAATACCATTATCTAATCCATTTAATTTTATAGGTATGATGCCTTGATCGTGATATTGTGATACTATAATATCAAATTCACCTCTATTAGCTTTCATAAAAATAATATCTCCAGACCATGGACCAGATACATTAATGCCTTCATTAAAAGTTTGTAAAATTGCTGGTTTAATAATTTCTATTTCTTCTTTTCCAAATAAACCACCTTCTCCACAATGTGGATTTAATGCAGCAACTCCTATTTTAGGATGTTTTATACCCATTTGTAGACAAGCTTTATTTGCTAATTTTATGCTATTTATTTCTAATTCTATAGTTAAATTTTTACTAACTGAAGATAAAGGAATATGTCTAGTAACTAATAGTACTTTTAAATTATTATTTAACATAACCATAGCAAAATTTTTACTATTAGTAGCTTCAGATAAAAATTCCGTATGGCCAGAAAATCTTATTCCAGCTTGATTTACTGATTCTTTATTAATAGGAGCAGTTACTATAGCTTTAATATCTTTATTTAATATATCATTAATAGAATTGACTAAATATTCGTAAGATGCTTTTCCACATATAGAATTAGCTATATTTTTATTTGAAAAATAATTTTTAAAATTGTAATCATTAAAATGATTTTTTTTTGAAATAATATTTAAATATATATCTTTGAACTTTGCTTCTGTTATATCATTACATTTAATAATTTTTAAATTATTATTTTTTACTAATTGAAGAGCCTGTTGCATAACATAAGGATCACCATATACTACATATGGTGATTTAAATTTTTTACAAGCACGAGCTATAATTTCAGGACCTATACCACAAGGATCTCCCATTGTGATTCCTATTGGTAATTTTTTAAACATATTTTTATTCATTATATTATTAATTGAAAGGTAATATACCTATTGAAATATTTTTATCATTATCTGAAATAAGTGTATAAGTATAAATTGCAGTAACAGTTGACATAATTTCTACACCTATACCTTTATTTAATAAAGGTGTGATTAAATTCCTTGATATATATTCTTGCTTTCTTCCAGTACCTATAATTAAAAGTTCAGGGTAATCATTATTATTAATAATATTACAAGATTCCCATAATTGAGAAATACTTATATTTTGAATATTTTCAATATTCCATGTTTTTATATTACTATTAATATTAAATGTAATAGGATGAAAGTATTTTTTGTTATTAATTTCTATATAACCATCACCATAAGAATTAAATTTATTTTTTATATCTTTATTATCATGAACAAAATGTAACATTGAAGTAAAATTGTAAAATAATCAAAAAATGTAGTTTAAATGATAATAAAATATCATAAGTTGATATAATATAGCTTTAAATTATACATTATTATAATATTTAAATATATTTAATAATATAAAATTAGGTAATAATTAAGACGCATAGTGATAATTAACATTCTATTTAATAATTTAAAAAGGTCTTGTAAATGAATTCTATGAAGGTAGGTTTATTAGGTTTTGGAGTAGTAGGTAGTGGTACTTGGGAAGTATTAAAAAACAATGCTGAAGAAATTGCTCGTAGAGCTGGGAAAAAAATTGAAATAGTAAGCATAGCAGATAAAGATGTAAATAAAGTTAAAAGTAGATTAAGTGCATACGATTTAAATAATATATCTGTATTAAATGATGCTTATTCTTTAATTAATGATCCTAATATTGATATAGTAATTGAACTTATAGGTGGTGATACTGTACCTTTAGAATTAATTTTAAAATCCATAGAAAATGGCAAACATATTGTTACTGCTAATAAAGCATTATTAGCAAAACATGGTAATAAAATTTTTTCTACTGCACATAAAAAAGGAGTAATGGTATTATTTGAAGCAGCTGTAGCAGGCGGTATACCTATAATTAAAGCAATAAGGGAAGGATTAACTGCTAATAAAATAGAATGGATTGCTGGTATTATTAATGGTACAACAAATTTTATTTTATCAGAAATGAAAAATACTGGTATGAATTTTGAAATAGTACTGGCTAAAGCTAAAGAATTAGGATATGCAGAATTAGATCCAACTTTTGATATAGAAGGAATAGATGCAGCCCATAAAATCACATTATTATCTTCTATAGCATTTGGTATACCAATACAATTTGATAAAACTTATATCGAAGGTATATCTAAATTATCACAAATAGATATTAATTATGCAGAACAATTAGGATATAGATTAAAATTAATAGCAATTACAAAAAAAAGAGATAAGGGAATTGAAATTAGAGTTCATCCTACTTTAATACCAGAAAATTGTTTATTAGCTAATGTAGAAGGTGCAATGAACGCAGTATTAGTACAATCAGATGCTGTAGGACCAACAATGTATTACGGTCAAGGTGCTGGTAGTTTTCCAACAGCATCTGCTATTATAGCTGATTTAGTAGATGTTACTAGATCATATAAAGTAGATCCACATTATCGAGTTCCTTATTTAGCATTTCAACCTAATTCATTATCTGACTATAGAATCTTACATATAGATGATGTAATAACATCATATTACTTAAGAATTACTACTATAGATAAACCAGGAGTATTATCTGATATATCAAAAATATTGACTGATTTTAATATTTCTGTTAAGTCAATGGTACAAAAATCATCTAATAAAGAAATTACAGATATTGTATTTCTTACTCATGATGCAATTGAAAAAGATATAAAGAATGCAATTTCTAAAATTGAAATTTTATCTTTTGTAAAAAACAAAATAACTTGTATACGAGTAGAAAAATTAGTATAGATAGTTTTAAAAAAATACAAAGGTATTTTACCTTTGTATTTTTTAAAAATTAGCATTTATTATTGTTTTTATAATAATTTTTTATTATAGAAACTTCTTTTTCAGATCCCAAAATTATTCCTATTCTTTCGTGTATATTTTTAGGTATGATATCTAAAATCCTATCAATACCATTAATAGCTGATCCTTTAGCTTGCTCTATAATAAAGCTTATAGGATTTGCTTCATACATTAATCTTATTTTACCAAATTTATATGATTCTCTAGAATCTGGAGGATATATAAAAATTCCACCTTGAATTAATATTCTATGTATATCTGATACCATAGAACCAACCCATCTCATATTATAATTTTTTCTTAAAGGACCTTTATTACCAATTAAGCAATCTTCTATATATTTTTTAATAGGATTATTCCAATAATTCATATTTGACATATTTATAGAAAAATTATTTGTACTTTGTGGAATAGTAATATTTTCATGAGTTAAAATCCAATCATTAGTATTTATATCTAATGTAAAACCATATACTCCTTTACCTAAAGTAATTACTAGTATGGTTTGAGGACCGTAAAGAGCATATCCAGCAAATATTTGTTTATTACCAGGTATTAAGAAATCTTTTTTATTAACTAAAGAATTTTCATTGTAATTATTATTTAAAACTACTGAAAATATAGAACCAATAGAGACATTTACATTAATATTAGAAGAACCATCTAAAGGGTCAAATATCAATAAGTATTTACCTTTTTTATTAGATGAAATTTGATATATATCTTCCATTTCTTCAGAAGCCATCCCGCACAATGTCCCGCTTTTTTCATTAATTTTTAAAAAAATTTCATTAGCTATAACATCCAATTTTTTTTGTTCTTCACCTTGAATATTAATATGTCCTATATCACCAAATATATTCTCTAAAGCACCTTTGCGTATTAAAGAAGATATCTTTTTACAAGAACAAGATATTGTTTCTATTAGCAAGCATAATTCGTTATCTAAAATTTCATTTACTTTTTTTTCAAATATATATTCTTTTAAAGTTTTATGTCTCATATGATTACCTGGATAAATTTAACAAATTATTAATAATTTCTAAAATATGTTTGGATAAATTAAGAGTGATCTTATAATTTATTTAAAATTATAAGATCACTCTTAATTTATTGTGTCAATCTTTATTATATAACTCATCCAAAAATTGTAATCAGAACCATCTATTTTATGAAATGATCTTATATTATTAATACAAAATTTAAATATCAATGCTTTGACTCTATTTATATCAAAGATACTTATATATCTAGAACTTGCTTGTATAGCAAAACATTTATCTATTGTATGATTATATTTATATCTTTTATAGAAATCTTCTAATAACTGCTCTGCAATATGTTTTTTCAAAAATTTAAATCAATGATAATGCATTTATTTGGATTATTATGTTATTTTCATGTATATATTATTACAATTTTTTCTACTACATCAAATTTTATTGATACTAGATATTTTAATGATACATTTAATAGAACATTATTCCAATATTTGTAAAAGAAAAGTTTTTATTATATATAAATAAAATCTGAAAATATTTTGTTTGTTAAATATATTATAAAAAATTCTATTGATTTTATTAATTATACTAAATTAATATTTTGGCTTTTCTATATTAGTTATTTTTTAATAGAAATTACTAAAAATAGTTAACAATTTATAATTATGCCTTATACACTGAATCTATTTCATTTGATTAGATAAAATATCTAATAAATATTTGTTATTTAAACGGCACTTTTATTTGTTATGTATTTGCAATATATATTTATTTAATAAATTTTGTACAATATACCATTGAGAAAAACAATCATTATAATGTAATAAAATTATTAAATTTTGCTATGAATAATTATAATTAACAATAACAGAAAAAATTTTGCTAATTTAAAATTAATTTATTATAAATACATGCTGGATTCATTGTAACCATAATACATGGTAATATAATAACTTTCCAAGATAATTATAGTTTTAAAAAATATATGAAAATTAATGATAATTCAATAAATAATTTTAAATTAGCAAAATTTTTTCTGCTTGATCAAAATGATTTAAAAGAAGAAGATTTATTTCAAATCATAAATGAAATACTTTTATATAAAGTAGATTATACTGATATATATTTAGAGTATTCATCTAGTGAAACTTGGAGATTAGAAGAAGGAGTAGTTAAAAATGGAACTTTTTCTATTAAACAAGGATTTGGCATAAGAGCCATATATGGAGAAAAAACTGCTTTCTCATATTCAGACTCCATTAATAAAAAATCGTTGCTTTCTTCTGCTTATACTGTAAGAAATATTTCTAGTAGTGGTTTTGATAATAGAAAAATTTATATTAAAAATCAATATAATAATCAAAAATTTTATAATAGTAAAAATCCTTTAGAAAATATTGATACAAAATATAAAATATCTATTTTAGAAAAATTAGAAAAATATGCTAAAAAAATTGATAATAGAATATCCCAAGTAATAACTAGCTTACAATCAGAATATGATATCGTATTAATTGCTCGAAGTGATGGACAATTAGTTACTGATATTAGACCTTTAGTACATTTATCTATTACAGTAATAGCAGAAAATTCTCTTGGTCATCGTGAAAAAGGATATGCAGCTGGTGGTGCTAGGAGTGATATTAAATATTTTTCAGATGAAATTTTATTGCAATATGCAACAAGAGCTGTTAAAGAAGCTATCAATAACCTTTCTTCTAAAGCATCTCCAGCAGGAGAAATGCCAGTTGTATTAGCATCTGGATGGCCTGGTATTTTATTACATGAAGCAGTTGGACATGGATTAGAAGGTGATTTTAATAGAAAAAAATCTAGTATTTTTTCTGATAAAATTGGAGAATTAGTCACTTCAAAAAATATCACAATTTTAGATAATGGTACTTTAGAAAATAGAAGAGGTTCTTTAAACATTGATGATGAAGGTAATGAAACAAAATCAAATGTATTAATAGAAAATGGTATTCTTAAAGGTTACATGCAAGATATTTTAAATTCAAAATTAATGAATACTACACCAACAGGTAATGGAAGAAGAGAGTCATTTGCACATATTCCATTACCTAGAATGACTAATACTTATATGCTCTCTGGTGAATACGATCCTCAAGAAATTATTACTTCCGTAAAAAAAGGTATTTATGCAGTTAATTTTTCAGGAGGTCAAGTAGATATTACAAATGGTAAATTTGTTTTTTCTACTTCTGAAGCTTATTTAATTGAAAATGGTAATATTACGCATCCAATAAAAAATGCTATGATAATAGGTAATGGACCTGATGTGATGAAAAAAATATCTTTAATAGGAAATGACCTGAAATTAGATTCAGGAGTTGGTACTTGTGGCAAAGATGGTCAAAATGTCCCTGTTGGAGTCGGAATACCAACTTTATTAATAGATAATATTACTGTTGGTGGTACACATAATAATTAATTCATAATTGTGTACAAATTGCATTTATATACAACGACTATCGTATTAGTATATATAATTTAACATATATTTTTATATTATTACATATTTTTAAGTTATAGTTATAATAGTTAATTTATGAAATTTATATTATTTCTTTTTGAATTAGTAATTAAATTTCATTATTTTGTTAAATAAAGTAACTAATCCTTCTGGAGTTTATTATTGTGTCTCATAATACAGATGATATACGTATACGTGAAATTAGAGAACTTAATCCACCTTCTCATGTTATGAGAGAATTTCCTTGTAATATAGAAGCTGCAAAAACGGTTCATAATTCACGCAAAATAATACATAAAATATTACATAATCAAAGTAATAAATTAGTATTAGTTGTTGGACCATGTTCTATACATGATGTTAAAGCTGCAATTGACTATGCTAAACTTTTAAAAGAATTAAAGATCAAATACTCTAATGATTTAGAAATAGTTATGAGAGTATATTTTGAAAAACCAAGAACTACGATCGGATGGAAAGGTTTAATTAATGATCCTGATATGGATAGAAGCTTTCAAATTAATAAAGGATTAAAACTTGCAAGACAATTATTATTAGAAATAAATACTCTTGGACTATCAGCTGGTTGTGAATATTTAGATATGATAACTCCTCAATATATTGCGGATCTGGTTTCGTGGGGTGCAATTGGTGCAAGAACAACTGAAAGTCAGGTACACAGAGAACTTTCTTCTGGTCTTTCATGTCCTGTAGGTTTTAAAAATGGTACAGATGGAAATATAAAAATAGCTATAGATGCTATCAAATCTGCATCAAATCCTCATAACTTTTTATCTGTAACTAAAGGAGGACATTCAGCTATCGTATCTACAAATGGTAATGAAGATTGTCATATTATATTAAGAGGTGGGAAAAAACCAAATTATGATTCTGAAAGTATCAATTTAGCAGCTAATGCTCTGAAAAAATCTAATTTATTAGAAAAAATCATGATAGATGCAAGTCATTCTAATAGTAATAAAAATTATGAAAATCAACCTATTGTAATAGAAGACATAGCAAAACAAATAGAATCTGGTGATAATAGAATTTTTGGTGTTATGATCGAAAGTAATTTAAAAGCTGGTAGACAAGATTTATTAGATCCTAGATCTTTAATCTATGGATTAAGTATAACTGATGGTTGTATTGATTGGGAAACAACAGAAAAAGTTATTGATAGACTTGCTAAAGCTGTTAATAAAAGAAATAAAATTTCATAAAAACTATTTAAAAATATCAAATATAAATTTAAAATTAAATTTATATTTGATTAAAATTATTTTATTTGAGAATTTTTTAGAAAAATGCTTAAAAAAGTTGTGATTGGTATGTCTGGTGGAGTAGATTCTTCTGTTGCTGCTTGGATTTTAAAAGAACAAGGATATAATGTCCTTGGTATATTTATGAAAAATTGGGAAGATGATAGTTCTAAATATTGTTCTACTAGACAAGATTTTTTAGATGCTGTTAGTGTTGCAGAGACTATAGGAATAGATTTTGATGTAGTTAATTTTTCCAAAGAATATATTGATGAAGTATTTAATATTTTTTTAAATGAATATAATCAAGGTAGAACACCTAATCCAGATATACTATGTAATAGTACAATAAAATTTAAAGCATTTTTAAATTATGCATTAAATATTGGTGCTGATTATATTGCTACAGGACATTATGCTAGGATTAAAAAATATCAAGAAAATAATCAAATAAAATTTAATTTATTAAAAGCTCTTGATCAAAATAAAGATCAGAGCTATTTTCTTTGTCAATTAAATCAAGAACAGTTATCTAAAATAATTTTTCCATTAGGTGAATTAACAAAAAAAGAAGTAAGAGTGTTAGCCAATAAAATAGGATTGCATAATGCAAATAAAAAAGATTCTACTGGTTTATGTTTTATAGGTGAAAGACCTTTTAATGAATTTTTAGGTAAATTTATAAAAATCAATAAAGGAGATATTTTTGATATTTATAATAATAAAATAGGAGTACATAATGGGGTTTCTTTTTATACTATAGGGCAAAGAAAAGGTCTTGGAATTGGTGGTAGTAACAAATATACAAATGATGCTTGGTATGTAGCAAAAAAAGACATAAAAAATAATATAATATATGCTGTTCAAGGACATAATCATCCTTGGCTATTGTCTAATCATTTAACAACAAAAAATGTTAGCTGGATTGCTGGTGTTTTGCCTGATATAAATAAAATTTATACTGCTAAAAATCGTTATCGTCATAAAGATGAAGAATGTTATTTATCTATAGAAAGTGAAGATAAATTTATATTACATTTCAACCAACCACAGTGGGCTATAACACCTGGTCAGTATGCTGTAATTTATGATGGTGAAATATGCATTGGTGGCGGTACCATAGTATAGTACTATTCTAGTACTATACTTATAATATTATAAAAATTCAAGTATAAGAGAATATAATTATGGACACCTATTTTATATTACATCTATTATTATTAGGTGGACTAACTGGATTTACATCAGGATTACTTGGTATTGGAGGTGGAACACTATTGGTTCCTTTATTGAATATTTTATTTTCTTTACATGGTATGCCAGAAAATATATTAATGCATTCTTCTGTTGCTACCTCAATGGTTTCAATTTTTTTTAATTCCTTAATAGGTTCATTTATTCACAATAACAATAATAATATTCAATGGAAATTTATTTATTTCATGATTCCTGGTATTATTTTAGGTGGAATTTTTTCTAGTACTGTAATATTTTCTAATATTAATTCATCTATTTTATCTTTAATATTTAGTATATTTGCTAGTTATTCTGGTTATAAAATGTTATTAAATAATCCATCTATCATTAATTACAAAATAATGAATAAAGAAATTATATTTATAGGTGTATTAATAGGTACTATATCTGGTCTTATTGGTGTTGGAGGAGGTTTCATATCAATACCATTCATGGTTTCTAGGGGTATAAATCTTAATCAAGCTATAGCTACATCATCAGTATTGTGTTTACCAACATCTTTAATAAATACTATTGGATATATTATTTCTAAATCAAACTGCTCATATCAATTACCATGGATGATTGGCTACATACATTATGGTGCCTTAATTGTATTAGTATCTATAGGATTAATAGCAATACCATTAGGAATAAGAACTTCTAAAGCATTAAAAACTATTTTTTTAAAAAGATTATTTGCTATTATATTATTTACTATTTCCTTATATATGATAATAAATAATATTTTATAAATTTATTTATTATTAATATACAAAGATTCAAATAATTCAAAAAATTTAGACAAATTTTTATAATTTTCTCTCCATAAAATATCTTTAAAACGTAAATCTAAAAATTCTAGAGCACAAAACAATGAAATATCAGCAACATTTATATTATTAATAGATATAGTTAAATAATTTTCATTGTATAAATTGTTAATTTTTATTAATGATGATATTATTTTTTTATGTTGTCTATTTATCCATTTATAGTCTATATATTGATTTTCTCTATTATTTTCATAATAAATTAAGACAGAAGCATCTATAATACCATCTGATATTGCTTCTAAACACTTTACTCTAATTTTATCTTTGTCTTCTAAAGGTATTAATCTTGGTAATGGTTTTAAAATATCAAGATATTCAATTATTACTCTAGAATCAAAAATAGATTCTTGATTATCGGTTAATAAGCAAGGAATTTTACCTAAAGGATTATAATTTTCTATTTTAGAATCTAAAGACCAAACATTTTCTAATTGAAATTCATAAAGAATTTTTTTATAGGACATTGCAATACGAACTTTTTTTACAAATGGACTAGTAGAAGAACCTAATAATATCATATCAAATTTATAAAAATTAAAAAAATATTTTAACTATGTACAATAGCATAATAATACAACAGTATAATAACTATATATGTAATATATTTATGATTATGCTGATAATATTATATTTTATACAAATTTAATTAGCAATTAGTAAAATTTTTAAGAATATAAATAATATGGATAATATTAACTCACTTTCACCTTTAGATGGTAGATATTTTAATATATCAAAAGAATTAAGGAATTTTTTTTCTGAAACTGCTTTTATAAAACATAGAATTGAAGTAGAAGTAAAATGGTTTAAATCATTATTTGATGCAAATTTGCCTGGATTACCAATTTTATCAAAAAAAGCTAAAAGTTTTTTAGATGATATTATCTTAAATATATCTACAGATGATTTTCTAAATATTAAAAATATAGAAAAAGTTACAAACCATGATGTTAAGGCTATAGAATACTGGCTAAAAAATAAGATTAAAGAAAATCATGAGCTTGTAAAATTTCAAGAATTTGTTCATTTTGCTTGTACTTCAGAAGATATAAATAATACTGCTTATGCTTTGATGTTATTTAGATCTAGAGAATCAATTATTCTGCCTACTTTAACAAAAATTTATACTATACTATCTGATATGTCATGTAAATATGCTGATCAACCTATGTTATCTAGAACACATGGTCAACCTGCTAGTCCAACTACTACTGGAAAAGAATTAAAAAATTTTTCAGTTAGATTATATAAAGAGATAGAAACTATTAAAGATATTAAAATTTTTGCTAAAATGAATGGTGCAACTGGAAATTATAATGCACATGTTATTACTTACTCTGAAATTGATTGGAATGAATTTAGCAAAAATTTCATTAATTCATTAGGTTTATTACAAAATACACATACAACCCAAATAGAGCCCCATGATTGGATTTCTAATTTATTTGATTCTATTACTAGGGCAAATAATATTTTATTAGATCTAAATAAAGATATATGGGGATATATTTCTTTAGGATATTTCAAGCAAATTATTAAGGATGGAGAAATAGGGTCGTCTACAATGCCTCATAAGGTCAATCCTATAGATTTTGAAAATTCAGAAGGTAATTTAGGATTATCAAATGCTATTATGAGACACATGTCAGATAAATTAACTCAATCTAGATGGCAACGCGATTTAAGTGATTCTACTGTATTGAGAAATTTAGGAGTTGCTATTGGTTATTCGCTTATTGCATGGAAATCTTGTTTACGTGGTTTAAATAAATTAGAACTAAACAAAGTGCGCATTGATGAAGATATAGATAATTGTTGGGAAATTTTAGCTGAACCTATACAAACAATAATGAGAAGGTATAATATTGAAAATCCATATGAAAAACTAAAATATCTCACTAGAGGAAAGATCATTAATAAAGAAATGATTCATGATTTTATCAAAAATCTTAACCTACCAAAAGAAACTATAGATTTATTATTGAAACTTACTCCTAGATCTTATATAGGATTAGCGCATACATTAGCTAAACATTAATGGTGGCGCATCCCTGACTCGAACAGGGGACCTGCGGATTATGATTCCGTCGCTCTAACCGACTGAGCTAATGCGCCTAACATTTATAAAGTTATTTCATATTATAGTATATAAATATAAAATTATAAACATAATTTTATATTTTATACTATAATGGTGCCCAGAAGAGGACTCGAACCTCCAATCTTTATAGAGCATGGATCTGAACCATGTGCGTCTACCAATTTCGCCATCTGGGCCGCAAAATATTAATAATTTTAACATTAAATTTTATAAATTTCATATAAATATATGAAATTTATAAATATGTATAATTTACTTGGAGAAAAATGTATAAATATAATAAAAATAATGATTTATTAATAGGACAATTTTTTTATAACAAAAAACTATCTTTTGTATTAACTGAAAATAAAGATTTAATATATATTGAAAACAAACATATTAATCGTACTGATAATAATCAGTTTGTATTGATAAAAATTATTAACGAAAAAATTACTTCGAAAAAATCTAAAAAATTTGGATTAATAAAGAAAGTATTAGGTAATGAAAATGATATTAATACATGTATTAATATAGCAATAAAAAAATATAATTTAATCACAAATTTTTCTAAAAAAACAAACTTAGATATTAAATATTTAAATGATGATATTTCATCTGATATGATATCAAAGAGAACTGATTTACGTCATTTACCGTTTATAACTATAGACGGTAAAGATGCAAAAGATTTTGATGATGCTATTTATTGTGAAAAGATAAATATTAACTCTAATTCAGAATATAAATTTAAATTGATAATCGCAATAGCTGATGTCAGTCATTATGTTTCAGAATTTAGTAATATTGATCAAGATGCTTTTAAAAGAGGTACTAGTATATATTTTCCTAACAAAGTTATACCTATGTTACCTAAAAAATTATCAAATGACATTTGTTCTTTATTACCTAATAAAGATAGATTAACGCTTGTTTGTGAAATAATTCTTGATATGTTTGGTGTAATAGATTCATACAAATTTTATGAATCTATTATAAGATCTAATTTTAGGTTTAATTATGAAGATGCTTATCAATTAGTAACTAATATTAGTGATAATAAATTTATTTCTAATAAAATTCATCAAAATATATTTAATATATATAATATATATAAAATTTTAAAACAAAAAAAATATAATAATAAAAATATGAATTTTGATTTGAATGAAATCAAATTTAACATTAAAAAAAATCGTATAAATAAAATTGAAATACTAGAACGCAATGATATGCACAAAGCTATTGAAGAGTGTATGTTAACTGCAAATATATGTGCTGCTGATTTTCTTATCAACAATAATAGTGATGCTTTATTTCGTATTCATGAAAAGCCTAATGTAGATAAAATAGACAATTTATTTAAATTCTTAATATCTATTGGTATTTCTATTGAAAAATATAAAAAAATGAATCTACATGAATTATATTTTGATTTATTAGAAAACACTAAAAATCATGCACAATACAAATTAATTCAATCAATGTGTTTACGATCTTTGCAACAAGCTAAATATAGCTTTGTTAATATAGGACATTTTGGTTTATCTTATAAAGCTTATGTACATTTTACTTCTCCTATAAGAAGATATCCAGATCTTCTTATACATAGATTTATTAAATCAATTTTAAAAAATAACCAATGTAAAAATATCGAAAATAAAAGTATAGATGATTTGATGTCATCAAAAGAACGTTTAGCTGAAGAATCCTCTCGTTTTGTGTCTTCTTGGTATAAATGTTTATTTGCTAAATCCTATATAGGTCAATTATTTAGTGGAGTAATCACTAGTATTGTACAGTTTGGGTTATTTATATCATTAGATGATATTAATATTGAAGGAATGATACATATTTCATCATTAGGAAATGAAAAATTTAAATTTGATAAAAATAATCATATTTTATTAGGAAAATATTCCAAGAAAACTTTTTGTATTTCTGATAAAATTTTGGTAAAAATAGAGAAAGTAGACTTGTTTTTTAGGAAAGTTTACTTAATACCTGTAAATAGATAAAATGATATGAATTATAAAAATATAATATGTGGTTTTCATGCTATCAATTCTCGTCTAAAATACTATCCTGATTCTATTAAAGAAATATATATAGATGAAAATAGAAAAGATAAAAGAATATTAAGCCTCATAAATTTGATAAACTTAAATAATTTGACAATAAATTATATTAATAAAGAAGAACTTTATAAAATATCACAAAAAAATAATAATCAAGGTATAGTTTGTATATGTGATAAATTAAATTCTAAAGTAAAAAATTTAGATGAAATATTAAATCAAGAAACTAATGACTTACTTTTATTAATACTAGATGGTATAACAGATCCTCATAATTTAGGAGCATGTTTGCGTACAGCTAGTGCAGCTGGTGTTGATGCTGTTATTGCCCCTCGCAATCGCTCTGCTACTATTAATGAAACAGTAGAAAGGGTATCTTGCGGAGCGTCTGGATTGGTTCCATACATACAAGTTACTAACTTAGCTAGAACTATGAGAGAATTAAATGAAAGAAATATTAGCTTAATAGGAACTGATTCTATAGCAAATTATAGTATTTATGATATAGATGCTACAACATCAATAGCTTTTGTTATGGGAGCTGAAGATAAAGGGATGAGGCGACTGTCTCGTGAAATTTGTAGTAAAATTGTACAAATTCCTATATATAGTAGTATTGAAAGCTTGAATGTAAGTGTGTCTTCTGCTATATGTTTATATGAAGCAATTAGACAAAGAAAATTTAATAATATATCAAACTAATTATTTTTTAATATAAATTATTTATTTTGAAAAATAACTTTTAAGCTGTATTATTAATGAAGGATCATATAAATACTGTAAAAAAATTTTGCAGTAAGTTTATATAATTTAATAATTATAATTATATTTGGAGATTAAAGTTAATGAATAAAACAGAACTAATAGATCAAATTTCTAATAAAGTTGATGTATCTAAATCTTCTGTCAACAAAATAGTTGATGCATTTATAGAAACAGTAAAAGAAACCATTAAAAATGGTGATTCTGTAACATTAATAGGTTTTGGAACTTTTGAAACTTCAATAAGAGCTGAACGTAATGGTAGGAACCCAAGAACAGGCGAAATGATGAAAATTAAGAAAAGTATAGTACCTAAATTCCGTCCAGGTAAAGGGTTAAAAGAAGCTGTTAATTAATTTAACTAATATTTAATTATTTTTAAATATTATTATTTATTGTATATAAAATTGTGTTATAATCATACTGTATTGAAGGTTTTATATATGTGGGTGCTTAGCTCAGTTGGTAGAGCGGCGCCCTTACAAGGCGTAGGTCACAGGTTCGAATCCTGTAGCACCCACCACATAATATGTGTATTATTATATGCTATAACTTACCTAATAACATAAATTCCATTAAAGCTTTTTGTACATGTAATCTATTTTCTGCTTCATCCCATACTACGCTTTTTGAACCATCTATTACCTCCGCAGTTACTTCTTCTCCTCTATGTGCAGGTAAGCAATGCATAAATAGTACATCATTATTTGCATATGACATCATTTCTGATGTAACACACCAGTCTTTGAAATCATTAATTCTTTTATCTTTCTCTGATTCATATCCCATGCTAGTCCAAACATCAGTAGTTATCAAATCTACATTTTTACAAGCTTCTTTAGGATTATTAAAAATCTTTAAATGATTTTTAAATCTCTTTTGATCAATTTGAGATAAATTTATATTATATCCAATAGGTGAAGATACATTGAGATAAAAATCAAATAATTCTGCTGCTTGTAACCATGTATAAAGCATATTATTTGTATCACCTATCCAAGTTACAGTTTTTCCTTTTATTGATTCTCTTTTTTCTATATATGTAAATATATCTGCAAGTATTTGGCAAGGATGAAATTCATTAGTTAAGCCATTTATTACAGGTACTCTTGAATATTTAGCAAATTTTTCAATTCTAGATTGATCAAAAGTTCTCATCATAACTATATCAACCATTCTTGATATAACTCTAGCTGTATCCTCTATAGGCTCTGATCTACTTAATTGAGAATCATGAGAAGTAAGATTTATTACTGATCCACCCATTTGATACATCCCTGCCTCGAATGAAACTCTAGTACGAGTACTTGCTTTCTCAAAAATCATAGCTAAAGTTCTATCATGTAAAGTCATGTGTGTTTCATATTTCTTGAATTTGTCTTTGATTATTTTAGTTCTATTTAAAATATAAATTAAATCATCTAATTTAAAATCATCAAATTTCAAAAAATGTCTTATATGTTTATTTATCATACAATACCTATTTTTAATTAAGAATTATTTGCATATTTTATAGTAGTATATAAATATATAAATTATAATAAAAAATTATCTATATATAGCTATATAGTTTTTTTATTATTCAAAATTGCAACAATTTAATAAATTTATATATGATAAAAAAAAATATAAAAACACCTATAGTATTAGCATCTAGTAATGATGGTAAGATAAAAGAATTTAGTAATTTTTTTAAATCTATAAATATAGAAATTATTCCTCAAGATAAATTTTCAATAAAAAATATTGAAGAACCATTTATTACATTTGTAGAAAACGCTTTGCACAAAGCTAGATATGCTAATAATATAACAAATTTACCTGCAATAGCTGATGATTCAGGACTATGTGTATTATCATTAAATGAAAAGCCTGGAGTATTATCTGCACGATACTCTATAAAAGAAAATAATAATTGTAAAAATTTAGATTCTAAAAATAATAAATTTTTAATAAAACAATTAGAAAATATTTCTGATAGAAGAGCATATTATATATGTACTATTGTTATGGTAAGATATTTAAATGATCCTAATCCCATAATAGTCAATGGCTATTTAAATGGTTTGATTATTGATAAACCTATGGGAAATAATGGTTTTGGATATGATCCACATTTTTTTGTAAAAAAATTCAATAAAACTATTGCATCTATGACTTTAGATGAAAAAAATAAAATTAGTCATAGATGTAAAGCTTTAAATAAATTATTAAAAATTTTAAAAAGAAATTATTTATATAATGATTAATAAAATATCATTTGCTAGATTTAATAATATGCATGAAGTAGTAAATTTTTTTAAATTACCTCCATTATCACTTTATGTACATATTCCTTGGTGTATAAAAAAATGTCCTTATTGTGATTTTAATTCATATTCTGTGACATCTATTAAAAGCATAGATGAAGATTTATTTTTTCAAACATTACAACTAGATTTAGAGCAAGCTTTACCATTTATATGGGGAAGGAAAATAATTTCTGTATTTCTTGGAGGAGGTACACCAAGTATTTTGTCAGAATATACAGTAGATAAAATACTAAATATGATAAGAAAATATTTGCCACTCATTCCTAATGCAGAAATTGTATTAGAAGCAAATCCATCATCAATAGATTTTAAGAAATTTGTATCTTTTTCAAAAAGTGGTATTAATCGTTTTTCATTAGGTATACAAAGTTTTGATGATAAATTTTTGAAAATTTTAGGTCGATCTCATAGCTCAAATGATGCCAAAAAAGCAATAGATATAGCTCAAAAAACAGATGCTAGAGTAAATTTAGACATTATGTTTGCTTTACCTAATCAAACTATAGAAGAAAGTTTGTTAGATATTCAGCAAGCACTATCATATAATACAGAACATTTGTCTATATATCATTTGACAATAGAACCGAATACTAATTTTTATAAATCAAAACCTATATTACCTAATGAAGATATTGCAATGATGATGGAAAATAATATAGAAAAAACTATGTTTAATCATAATTTTGAGCAATATGAAGTATCTGCATATGCTAAAAATAAAAAATATTCTATTCATAATATGAATTATTGGACATTTGGAGATTATTTAGGTATTGGCCCAGGAGCACATAGTAAAATATCTAATAAAAATTGTGTTATTCGAGAAGTCAGAGCATACAATCCTAAATTATGGACAAAATTAACTAATAAAAATGATAAATCACATATAGTAGAAACAAAAATTCTTAATAAAAAAGATTTAATTTTTGAATTTATGTTAAATGTGCTACGATTAAAAAATGGTATTGATATTACTTTATTTCAACAAAGAACTGGTTTAAATGTTACAGAAATTATGAAAAAAATTCAAACAGCAAATGAACTAAATTTATTAGAAATCAATTCCACAAATATTAAACCTACCTTAAAAGGTTGGAAATTTTTAAATGATTTACAATCTTTATTTTTATAAAATATAATATTTATTTACTTATAATACACTATGTCAATTTTTAGCAAAGAAAAAATTTTAGAAGTATATCATTGGAATAATAGTTTATTTTCTTTTAAAACTACTAGAAATAGATCTTTAAAATTTAATAGCGGTCATTTTTTAATGATTGGCTTAAATATTAATAATTCAATTATAAGTAGAGCTTACAGTATAGTTAGTTCTACTTATGATGAATATTTAGAATTTCTTAGCATAAAAATTAATAATGGTCAATTTACTTCTGTATTACAAAATATAAAAAAAAATGAAGAGATATTAATAGGTACAAAACCTGTAGGAACATTAACTATTGATAATCTTTTACCTGGTAAACATTTATATTTATTAAGTACTGGAACTGGTATTGCACCATTTCTTAGCATAATTAAAGATTTTGAAACTTATGAACTTTTTAACAAAATTATATTAGTTCATTGTGTAAGATATATAAAAGATTTAGTTTATCAAAATTATATATTAAATGATTTGCCAAATCATTTAATATTAGGTGATATTATTAAAAAAAAATTAATATATTACCCTATTGTAACTAGAGAAAATTTTGAACATCAAGGAAGAATTACTGATTTAATTGATACAAATAAAATTACTCAAGATATAAAACTTCCTGAATTAAATTATTCTCATGATAGAATCATGATATGTGGAAATCCACAAATGATTTATGATATTAGTAAAATACTAGAAAACAAACAATTTTCTATGTCTACTAATTCTAAAATTGGAAATTATGTAATTGAAAGAGCATTTGTTTCTAAATAATTATTAATTGAAACAAAATGAAAATAATAAGGATTTCATTATGAAAAAAGTTATTCATACTAACAAAGCACCAAAAGCAGTAGGACCATATTCACAAGCTATATCACTTACTAATAATAAGCTTGTTTTTTTATCAGGACAAATAGGATTGGATCCTTTAACTGGAAAAATAGTTTCAGATAGTTTTGAAGACCAAGTACGCCAATCTTTTAAAAATATGTATGAAGTAATTAAAGCTTCTGGTGGTACACTTGATAATATTATAAAACTTAATTTATTTCTTACAGATTTAAATAATTTTTCTATAGTTAATAATATTATGTCAGAATTATTATCTCAACCATATCCTGCTAGATCAACAGTAGAAGTAAAAGGGTTACCAAAAAATGCTAAGTTTGAAATAGAAGCAATAATATCATTATAAATAATATTGGCATATTTAATATTTTGATGAAAATTAGCAATTCATTAAATAAAAATGAGATTGGTTATTCAGATTTTATTTCGTCAGAGAATTTCTTATTTTTTTTTCCTATTAAATATCAAAATTTAACTATTATTAGCAAAATTATAGATCTAAAAATAGGTGAAAAATATCAAATAGAAGGTATAATTAAAAATGTTAATATAACTTTAAGACCACGTAAACAGTTATGTGCTATTGTAGCAGATGATACTGGTGAATTACAAATAAGATGGCTCAATTTTTATCCTAATTTAATAAAAAAGATAAAAATTCATAACAAAATAAGGTTATCAGGAACTGTTAGAAAACATATAAATAATATAGAAATTGTCCATCCTGATATCATCAATGAAAAGAGTATTTTGCCAACTAAATTAACTCCTATATATTGTAATATATTTGGTCTGAAGGTTAATGATATTAAAAAAATCATTTATAAATTAATAAATGAAAAAATATTACAAGAAACTTTGCCAAAAAATATTATTGAATCATATAATTTGCTATCAATAAATGATGCCGTACATACTATACATTTTCCTGAAATATCTAGTGATATAAAATCTTTAATTAATAAAACTCACCCAGCTTGGTTAAGAATAAAATTTGATGAGTTAGTAGCTAGAAATTTATCTATATTATCAAAAAAAAATATTAGATTTAATTGTAGAGCTATTCCATTAATGAAAAAAGAAACATCAATAAATAAATTTATTAACAATTTACCATTTTCTCTAACTAATTCACAAATAGATGTAATAAAAGAAATATCTAATGACTTAACTAAACCATATCCAATGCATAGAATTTTACAAGGTGATGTGGGTAGCGGTAAAACTATAGTAGCTGCAATAGCTATATTGCAAGCTATTAAAAATAAAACACAAGCTGTTCTAATGACACCAACTGAAATATTATCTGAGCAACATTTTAAAAAATTTTCATCTTGGTTTAATAAACTTGGAATTAATATAGGAATATTAACTTCAAGTCAAAAACAAAATCAAAAAAATATTACAATTCAAAAAATTGTTACAGGTGAAATAGATTTAATAATAGGAACTCAAGCAATTTTGCAAGATAAAATTATATTTAATAGATTAGGTTTATCAATTATAGATGAGCAGCATAAATTTGGTGTATGGCAACGTTCTTCATTAAAATATAAGAATTTTAATAATAAAGAATATAGTTATATACCTCACCAATTAGCTATGAGTGCTACTCCTATACCTAGAACTCTTGCTATGGTAATATTATCTGATATAGATATATCAACAATTTATGAACTTCCTAAAGGAAGAAAACCAATAACTACAAAATTAATTTCAAATAATAAAAAATATGAATTAATAAAACGTATAAAAATTGAAATTTCTTTAGGAAAACAAGCTTATTGGGTATGCCCTATAATTGATCAAAGTAATAAACTTACTTTACAGAATGTAATGCATACATATCAAGAAATATCATCTGCATTACCTGATATAAATATAGGTATTATACATGGAAAATTAACTCAAACAGAAAAATCTGCTGTTATGAATAGTTTTATAGAAGGGAATATTAAAATATTGGTTGCTACTACTATAATTGAAGTTGGTGTTGATATAGAAAATGCTTCTATAATGGTTATAGAAAATGCTGAAAGATTTGGTTTAGCACAATTACATCAATTGAGAGGTAGAATAGGTCGTGGTACACAAAATTCTACTTGTATTTTATTGTACCAAGATCCTTTATCAGAAATAGCAATGGATAGATTAAAAGCTATGTTTTATACTAATAATGGTTTTGAAATAGCAAAAAAAGATTTACAACAAAGAGGTCCTGGTGAATTTTTAGGAACAAAGCAATCTGGTGATATATTATTTAAATTTGTAGACATAGAATTAGATAAAAATTTAATTGAACCAGCAAAACAAGCATCTATATATATATATGAAAATAATAAAGAATTAGCAAATAAACATATTGAAAGATGGAAGTTTATATCTTACTTAAGATAGAAGATCATACTATATTATAAATTGACCTATTTTTTCTCCCATTTTAATTTGATTAGAAAAATTACTAAAATCTTTCCAAGATATTTTTTCTTGATCAAATAAAATAATTACAGTAGACCCTATATAAAAACTTCCTATTTCCATTCCTTTTTTTATAAAATAATTTTTTTTAGAAAAATTGTATTCTAAAGGTCTTTTAGAATCATTTTTTATTAATTTTGTCCAAATTGTACTGATTGAAGAAACTATTATAGCACCTACCATAATTATTGCTATATCACCATAATTTGTATTAAATAATAATATAACACGTTCATTTTTAGAATAAATATTTGGAATATTTGTAATTGATTTATTATTAACAGAATATAATTTTCCAGGTATATGTAATATTTTTTGTAATTTACCATCTATAGGCATATGAACTCTATGATAATCTTTTGGTGATAAATAAATAGTTATAAAATTTCCTTTAATAAATTTTTTATAATTTATTAAAATACTATTTCCACCTAATAGTTCAAAAATATTAAAATTATGATTTTTTGCTTGAATTATTTTATATTTTTTAATATTACCAAATTGAGAAATATAACCATCTACTGGAGAAACAATATTCGAAATTTGATAATCTATTTGTCTATACTGTAAATCTATTTTTCTAGTAAAAAATTCATTAAAATTTTTATAATGATTAATATTTTTTTCTAAAGCTATCGTCATATCAATTTTGTAAAATTTAATAAATATATTAATGAAAATATTTTTAATGAAAGAAGTTTCATTATAAGCAAAAAAACCAAATATTTTTGATATAAGTTTTTTAGGAAGTATATACTGCGATAAAATAAAAAATTTTTCTAAAATATGCATATTTTTATGATAATTATTATATGGTAATTGTATTAATATTATTTATATCAACAACATCTTTAAAAAAGATTCGTTCAGATTAGTAACAAATTAGATTTTTTTTATAAAAAAATATTATAATCATTAATAATACAAAATATTAAATTTATTGATCATAATTATATAAATAATTTTTTATTATCAATAATATGCATATGTTTTAAACCATATGTTACAAATTGTAAACCCACAAAGTAAAAATAATATAAGCTACAATTTCATTTTTTATTCAGAAATATTTACATCAAATTTTTATCAATTGAATTAAATCTTTAATTTTTTAAAGGTTTTGTTAGGAGGATTATTTATTATGCAGGAAAAAAAGAAAAGAATTTGCGATTATATAATATGGACATTTATTGCAATTCTAGGTTCTTTTGCTCTTGGCGTGATTGCCTTGTCGAGAGGAGAAACAATTAATGCTTTATGGATTTTAGTAGCTGCAATATGTGTTTATTTGATAGCTTATCGATATTATAGTATGTTTATTGCTAATAAAGTATTCAAATTAGATCAACATAGAATGACACCAGCTTTTGTTCATAATGATGGTTTAGATTATGTACCAACTAATAAGCATGTATTATTTGGGCATCATTTTGCAGCAATAGCTGGAGCTGGTCCTTTAATAGGACCAGTATTAGCAGCACAAATGGGTTATTTACCAGGCATGCTATGGATATTAGCAGGTGTTGTATTTGCTGGTGCTGTACAAGATTTTATAATATTATTTCTTTCTATAAGAAGAGATGGTAAATCTATGGGAGATATGATTAAAGCAGAAATAGGAAATATACCTGGAGTTATTGCTTTATTTGGTATCTTTATGATAATGGTAATTATTTTAGCTGTCTTAGCTTTAATTGTAGTCAAAGCTTTGATGCATTCTCCTTGGGGTACTTTTACTGTAGCTTCTACAATACCAATAGCTTTATTTATGGGCTTATATTTAAGGTATATTAGGCCTGGTAAGGTAGGTGAAATATCCATAATAGGTTTTTTATTTTTAATATTAGCGATAGTATTTGGTCAATATGTTGAACATATACCTTTTTTAAATTTTTTATTTAATTTAGATGGTGAGACTTTAACATTAGTTTTGATTATATATGGATTTACTGCAGCAGTATTACCTATATGGCTTTTACTTGCTCCTAGAGATTATTTATCAACTTTTCTAAAGTTAGGTACTATATTAGGATTAGCATTAGGCATAATTGTAGTAGCTCCTGAATTAAAAATGCCAAGTATAGTTTTTCAATTTATAAATGGAGGTCCAGTTTGGACTGGTAAATTATTTCCATTTTTATTTATTACAATTGCATGTGGTGCAGTATCAGGATTTCATGCATTAATTTCTTCTGGAACAACACCTAAGTTAATTGAAAATGAAATTCAGGCTCGATATATTGGTTATGGCGGTATGTTAATGGAATCATGTGTTGCTCTTATGGCTTTAGTAGCAGCATGTATTATTGAGCCAGGTATATATTATGCCATGAATAGTCCAGCTGCAATAATAGGAGTTACTCCTGAAGAAGTTGCTCTAACAGTATCTAGTTGGGGATTTTTAGTAACACCTGAAGATTTGATTAATACTGCAGAAAAAGTAGGTGAAAATACTATTATATCTAGAGTAGGTGGAGCTCCAACTTTAGCTGTATGTATGGCAAATATTTTTCATCAAGTAATTGGTGGGGATTCTATGATGGCTTTTTGGTATCATTTTGCTATATTATTTGAAGCTTTATTTATACTAACTACAGTAGATGCAGGTACACGTTCTGGAAGATTTATTTTACAAGATTTATTAGGCTCTTTTCTACCTTATTTTAAAAAAACAAATGCTTTATTGCCTAATTTGATTGCTACTGCATTATGTACATTATCTTGGGGATATTTTCTTTACCAAGGGGTCGTAGATCCTTTAGGTGGTATTAACACATTATGGTCACTTTTTGGAATTGCTAATCAAATGTTAGCAGCTATGGCTTTAACTTTAGGAACAGTAGTTTTATATAAAATGAAGCAAGATAAATATGCTTGGGTTACATTAATGCCAACTATTTGGTTATTAATATGTACTTTGACTGCAGGTTGGATGAAATTATTTGATAACAATCCAAATGTTGGTTTTCTTGCACATGCTAAATTATATAGAAATGCAATTGAAAGTAACACTATTATTCTACCAGCTAGATCTATTGATGAAATGTATAGAATCATTACTAATGATTATATAAATTCATCATTATGTTTTCTCTTTATGGTGATTGTTATTTTTATAGTATTATCTGGCATAAAAGCCATTATTATAGCTAAAAAAAACCGAAATATTACAACCAAAGAATCACAATATAATTTTATAAACTGATAGGAAGATAATCAAATGTTATTTAATAATATAAAAAATTTTAAATTAAAAATTATTATAAGTTATCATTATTTTACTAAAACATTAAAAATGATTATTGGAATACCAGATTATGAAAATTATTTATTACATATGAAAAATAAACATCCAAATATTAAACCAATGAATTATGAGGAATTTTTTAAAAATAGACAAATATCTAGGTATGGTAGTAATGGTGTTGTAAAATGCTGTTAATAAAAAAATTATTTAAAAAATCTTACAATTAAGAGATAATAGATGATTTAATAATTTAAGGAGTATAAAGATGCGTCTTTTAAAAAAAGCATTAACATTTGATGATGTATTATTGGTTCCAGCTTATTCTAGTATATTACCACGTGACGCATCTTTAAAAACAAAATTAACACGCAATATTAGTTTGCATATACCACTTATTTCTTCAGCAATGGATACTGTTACAGAATCTAAATTAGCAATTACACTTGCTCAAGAAGGTGGTATAGGTATCATCCATAAAAACATGTCAATAGAAGCACAAGCAAGAGAAGTTGCTTGTGTTAAGAGGTTTGAATCTGGTATTGTAAAAAATCCTATCACTGTTACTCCTAATTTAAAAGTACGTGATGCTATTGATTTACAAAAAAATAATGGTATATCTGGTTTACCTGTGATAGAAGGTAAAAAGTTAGTTGGTATTGTAACAAATAGAGATTTGAGATTTGAAGAAAATTTAGATCAACCTTTAAGTAATATCATGACAAAACATGATAAATTAATTACTATAAAAGAGGGTTCTACAATAAAAGAAGCTCAATATTTGATGCATAAACATAGATTAGAAAGAGTTTTAATAGTAAATGATAAATTTGAACTTTGTGGATTAGCTACTGTAAAAGATATTATTAAAAACACGGAGAAGCCATCTGCTAATAAAGACGTTCATGGACAATTAATAGTAGGAGCTGCAGTAGGCATATCTAAAGATACAGATGAAAGAGTAGCTAAATTAGTTGATGCTGGTGTAGATGTTATAGTTATAGATACAGCTCATGGCCATTCTCAAGGAGTTTTAAATACTGTAAAAAGAATTAAAAATGATTACCCTAAAATAGATCTAATTGCTGGTAATGTTGCTACTAGTGAAGCAGCTTTAAGTTTAATAAATAATTTTGCTGATGGTATTAAAGTTGGGATAGGACCTGGTTCTATATGTACCACTAGAATTATTTCAGGTGTTGGAGTGCCGCAAATTACAGCAATATTAGATGTATCTGAAGCTTTAAAAGGATCTGGTATTCCAGTAATATCTGACGGTGGAGTAAGATATTCTGGTGATGTAGCTAAAGCTATTGCTGCTGGCGCTTCTTCTTGTATGATGGGTAGTATGTTTGCTGGTACTGAAGAATCTCCCGGAGAAGTTATATTATTTCAAGGAAAACGTTATAAAGCATATCGTGGCATGGGTAGTATTGGAGCTATGGCTACTGGATCTGCAGATAGATACTTTCAAGATCATCAAAAAGATGATAGAAAATTAGTTCCTGAAGGTATAGAAGGAATGGTTCCATACAAAGGCAGTGTTTTAGAAATTATTTATCAATTTATTGGAGGTATTAGAGCAGCTATGGGTTATTGTGGTTGTGCTTCTATAAAAGAAATGCAAACTAAAACTGAATTAATTGAAATTACAGCTTCAGGTGTAAAAGAATCTCATGTACATGATGTACAAATTACTAAAGAAGCTCCAAATTATAGATCTATATAAAAATATTTTAAAATTTAATACATATATGAAAAGCAACATACTAATAATTGATTATGGATCTCAATTTACACAGTTAATAGCAAGACGTGTAAGGGAGTTAGGCGTTTATTCTATAGTTTATAATGGTAAAAATATAGACGAAAATAGCTTATTAGATTATATAAACAATAATTACGTTAAAGGTATCATCTTATCTGGTAGTCATGAATCTACTTATAACAAACATTCTAATAATATTTCTGAAATGATTTTAAATCATGGAATACCTGTATTAGGTATATGTTATGGAATGCAATCTATTATTCAAACTTTAGGTGGTAAAGTTATTAGTTCTATGCATAAAGAATTTGGATGTACTAAAATTGATATTAAAAATAGTATTTTATTTAAAAATTTAGATGAAATTGATTATACTTCTGCAGGAAATCATCAATTAGAAGTATTAATGAGTCATGGAGATAAAGTCACTGAAATACCAGATAATTTTGAAATTATTGCATCATCAAAAAATTGTCCTATTGCTGCTATTGAAGATAGCAAAAGAAATATATATGGATTACAATTTCATCCAGAAGTTACAGATACTATTAGTGGTAAGCAAATTCTTAATAATTTCATAAAAATAATATGCAAATGTAAAGAGTCATGGAATATTTATGATTTTCTTGATAAAAAAATTAATGATATTCAAAAACAAATTGGAAATGATGAAGTTATTCTTGGTTTATCTGGTGGAGTAGATTCATCAGTAGTAGCTGCTTTATTACATAAAGCAATTGGTAATAGATTAACTTGCATATTTGTAGATCATGGTATGTTACGTTTAAATGAAGCAAAAAATGTAAATAAAATTTTTTCTAAAATGAATATAAAAGTTTTATATATTGATGCTTCGAACCAATTTTTAAAAAAATTAGCTAATATTCAAGATCCTGAAACAAAAAGATTGATTATTGGTAAAGAATTCATAGAAGTATTTCAAAAAGAAGCATAATATGAACAATATTAAATGGTTAGCACAAGGTACTATTTATTCTGATGTAATAGAATCAGCAAAAAATTTTGACGGATGTTCTGTTACAATAAAATCTCATCATAATGTTGGTGGATTACCTGAAAATATGAAATTTAAACTCATAGAACCATTAAGAGATTTATTTAAAGATGAAGTAAAAAAATTAGGATCTATGTTGGGATTACCAGACTTGATTTTAAATAGGCATCCATTTCCTGGTCCTGGATTAGCGATTAGAATAATTGGTGAAATTAAAAAAGATTATATTCAAATATTACAACAAGCTGATAATATTTTTATTGAAGAGTTAAAATTGTGTAATTTTGATGAAAATTCAAATTGGTATGATAAAATATCACAAGCTTTTGCATTATTTTTACCTATTAAAACAGTTGGTGTAATGGGTGATTACAGAACTTATGATTATGTGATAGCATTAAGAGCAGTACAAACTTCTGATTTTATGACAGCAAAATGGGCACAATTACCATTTGATTTATTAAAGAAAATATCTACTAGAATTATAAATGAAGTGCCAAAAGTTAATAGGGTAGTTTATGATATCTCTAGTAAACCTCCTGCTACTATAGAATGGGAATAATATATATAAATTATACTATCCCATAAAATAATAAATATCAAGGGATAGTATATAGCCATTCTTTTTTTTGAAATTTTGATTTACTCAATTGAATTGCTTTATTAATTATATTTTCATTTAACTGATTATTAAATGTAGCATTGTAATTTTTTTGAAAAAAATCAATCATACCTTTTATAATATTTGTTCTTGACTTATTTGTATAATTAATAAGAGGATCTACTCTTTTAATAGCGCTTTCTATACCTTTATCAGATAATTTTTCCTTACCTATCCGCAATATTTTCATCATATGTTCATAGTTCATTTTGTAAGATATTGTAACATGATGTAATATAGCATTTTTTTTTCTAGATTGAGCAGCTCCACCAATTTTACCAATATTAGTACATATATCATTTAATGGTTTATAATAGGCTTCTATACCAATAGAATTAAAAAAATCTATTACCCAAGTGTCTAAATATTTATAAGATTCTTGAAAGCTCATATTAATAAAATGTTCAATAGGAATAATAATAGAGTATGTAATAGTATTTTCAGGTTCTACAAACATAGCACCTCCTCCAGTAATTCTACGCACTATTGGTATATTTAGGATATTAGATTCTATAATATTTATTTCATTTTTTACAGATTGAAATCTACCAATGATTACAGCAGGTGAATCCCATTCCCAAAAACGCAAAATAGGCATAGAGTCAGGTTTCATTACTAATTCTTCTAATAATACTTCATCTATTGCCATATGTAAAAATGGGCTTTGTGGCTCCATATATACTATATTCCATTTTTTATATTTATGAAAAATATTATTCATTTGTAAATGCCTTTAAAATGGTTATTGCTATAGATTCAGGAGAAAATCCAAAAAATACAGTATTTTCTGGTATAGCTCGATTAATTATAGTTTTGATTTCTTGCATATTTGTTTGAATTGATAATCCTATTAATGCTTTATTTATCATTTCTAATACTATAGGAGGTTCTAAAAAAAAATCACCAGAGATCTGTATCTCTTTTATCAAAGAATCTTCTATAACAATATCAGCGATTATTAATTTTCCATTAGGAACTTTATATTTACTATGTAAAGTTTTCATTATATAAATTTGATTATTGATTATAAGATATTTTTTTAAATAAACTGAAAAAATTATTTGTAGTATTTTTTGCTACTACATCAATTGGAATATTTTTAATTTCTGCTACTTTTTTTGCAACTATTGTAACATTAGATGGTTCATTTATTTTACCTCTGTATGGTTCTGGAGATAAAAATGGAGAATCTGTTTCTATTAATAATTTATCTAAAGGAATATACTTTATAATATCTCTTAAATTTTGAGCATTTTTAAAAGTAATAATACCAGATAAAGAAATAAAAAAATTCATATCTAATACTTTTTTAGCAAAATCCATAGTTTCTGTAAAACAATGAATAACACCATTAAAAGCTTTTTCTTGATTTAAAATATCAATCGTATCATTAGCAGCATTTCTAGTATGTATAATTAAAGGTAAATTTGAATTTATACTAGCTCGTATATGATTACAAAATCTATTTTTTTGAATTTTATAAATTTCTTTTGAATTACAATTATAAAAATCTAGACCAGTTTCTCCTATGGCAATTACTTTTTCATTTATTGATAAATCACATAATTCATTATATGTTAAATCATCATTTATATGAGAATTAGGATGTGTTCCTATAGAAGCCCATAAATTTTTATATTTTTTCACTAAATTAATAATCAAATTTGAACTTTTATTATCTATACCAACAACTAAAGCATTAGATACTTTTTTAATTTCCATATTTTTTATTATAGAATCGATATTTTTTAACAATTCAGGAAAATTTATGTGACAGTGAGAATCTATATACATAAGTATTAATCCGTAAAATATAATTTTTTCATGTTTTTTAAGATATTGATTATTAATAATTTATTATTTAAATAATGTGTTGAAAATATTTTTTTTTCTCTATAAAGCAAATTCCACATATATACGAAACTATTAATAGAATATTTATTTTTAATTTTAATAATTTCTTTATATCTTTTTATAAAAAATTGGATTTTTAATCCATAACTAACTTGAATTAAGTCAAAGTACAATTTTTGCAAAATAGAAATACATTCTAAAGTACCTAATTTATCAAATAAATAAAAAACTTTATTTTCGCTTATATAACCTAAAATTAAAGCATTTATGATTATATCAAGAAAATCTTGATATAATTTATAATCATCACCATATAACATGATATGTAGTGGTGAATTACCATTTATATAAATATGATCGTCAATATTATTTATATTATTATCAATTAACCATTTTTTTGATTCATCATAAGATGGTGATTTCAGTAATAATCTGCTACATCTAGATAATATAGTTGGAATAACATCATCAGTGTATTCTGAAACTATTAAAAATATTAATTTTAAATTAAAATCTTCTAATATTTTTAATATTGCATTAGATGATACTGTATTCAAACATTTACCTGGATAAATAATCACTATTTTAGGTTTATTATTTATATATGTAAATCTATAAAACCATTCTTTTAAATTATGTATTTGCTCTATACGTATTTCTTTAGATAATTTTTTGTTTACATAATGACTATTATAACTAATATAATTATCTTTATTATATAAGTTATCCATACTTAATATATCTGGCAAAATAATTTTTAAATCTGGGTGATTACCAGACTTTATTAATAGACATGATTGACAAATTTCACAAGCTAATAAATTATTTGGTGAATTACATAAAATACTTGCAGAAATAGAAAGAGCAAAGTGGAATTTTCCAATACCTTCATGTCCATATATAAACCAAGAATGTATAAATTTATTCTGTAAATTTTCTAAAAAATCTAAAGCTATTTTTTTATGCCAAGGTAGGAATTTTAAATTCATATATATTTATGATGTAAAATTTTTAATTAATGTAATTAGTTTATTCATTAAAATATTTCTGATATCAATGATAGATTTAGATCCATCAATTAACATTATTCTGTTTGAATGTATTTTTGCTAAATTAATATATTCGTTTCTAACTTTTTCAAAAAAATTTGAATTTTCTGATTCAAATTTATCTAAAGACTTTTTCTTTAATCTATTTTTAGAAATATCAATTGAAATATCAAACAATAAAGTTAAATCAGGAATTAAATCAATATTTGCATATTTTTCTAATTTATCTAGAATTATATTATTAATACCTCTACCACCAGCCTGATAAGCATACATAGAATCATTAAATCTATCTGATAGTACCCAAATACCTTTTTTTAAAGTAGGTTTTATAACTTTTTCAATATGCTCTTTTCTAGCTGCTATTGAGAGTAGTGATTCTGTGAATGCATTCATATTATAATTAAGAAAAATATCGCGTATTTGATTTCCAACTATGGTTCCACCAGGTTCTCTCGTTTTTATAACATTTATATTATGTACTTTTAAAAATTTTATGCACCAATCAATATGTGTGCTTTTTCCTGAACCATCAATACCTTCAAAAGTAATAAAAAATCCATATTTATGCATTTAATTTTTAATCCTAATTTATGATTAAATTTGTATTAATAAAAAATATATTATATATTTAATCATATTTAATTTTTTTAAACAAAATAATATGAAAAATTTGCAAGTTAATATTGAATGTTTATCAAAATATTCTATTATTATTTTAAATGGTAAAGATGTACTAAGCTTTTTACAGGCTAATTTAACTCAAGATTTTAAAAATATAAAGAATGATGAAGCCAAATTTTCAGGATACTGTAATTCAAAAGGTAGATTATATGCAAATATGCTTGTATGGTTTGAGTTAGATACAATTAATCAAATTCATCAACAAGCATACATTTTTGCATTAAAAGAAATTATAGATAGTCTGATAAAAAGATTGTCTATCTATATTTTAAGAAAAGATGTAGAGATAAAAATTCATGATTGTAATATTTATGGAATATATATAAAAAATATTAGTAATATTACTAATATACCTGTAGAAAATTTAGAATATAAAAAAATATTTAAAACTAATTTTGATAATGATACTGCTATATTTATACCAATGAAGAGTAAAAATGAGATTAGATTTATTTATATTACTCGAAAAGATGATGAGGTATATGATCTCATAGAAAAAAACTTTTTAAAAAATAATTATATAATTGATAAAAAGTTAATATGGGATTTTTTAGATATATTATCAGGTATTGCATGGATTAATAAATATAATCAAGAATTACTAATACCAAATGATATAAATTTAGATCTTTTAAATGGAATTAGTTTTACTAAAGGATGTTATCCAGGACAAGAAATTTTAGCTAGAATAAAATATATAGGAAAGATAAAAAATAGAATGTTCTATGGTAAAGTTAATTTTAATTTATTAAATTTTCATGAAAATTTAATAAATCAGGATATCATAAGTACACATAGTGATCCATCTCCATGTGGAAAGATTGTTAATTATACAATATATGATAATTATTTACATTTTTTATTAGAAATTCCTACAGAAGAATATTTTAAAATAAACAACAAATTTTATTTAGATATTAATAAAAAACTAAAAATAGATCTAAAAGAAATTTCATATAATTAAGTTCCAAATAACTTACCTATTAGTGCTGTTATAGCCATTGCAGCAGCTCCTACAAAAGATACTCTTGTTGTAGCTGGTAATATTTTAGCTCCTCCTGTATGAGCTGATATAATTCCTAATGTAGCTAACCATAATACAGAACTAGTAATTATAGAAAATATCATATGTTCTACAGGGCTTAATAATGCAACTAACATTGGTAATGTTGCACCAGTTGAAAATGAAAAAAAAGATGCTATTGCAGCTTTAATAGGATTGGCTCTATTATGCATAGATATACCTAATTCATCTCTAGCATGAGCATCCAAAGCGTTGTGTTTTGTTAAAGATACCGCAACATCATAAGCTAATTTTTTTGATAAGCCTCTATCTATATAAATTTGAGTTAATTCTTGTAATTCATATTCAGAATTATTTTTTAATGATAATGCTTCTAATTTCAAATCTGCTATTTCTATATCTGATTGTGAACATACTGATACATATTCTCCAGCAGACATGGATAAAGCTCCAGATATAAGGCCAGCAAAACCTGTTGTAATAATAATGTTATAATCAGAATTAATTGCGGCCATCCCAGCAATTAAACTAGCTGTGGATATTATGCCATCATTTGCACCTAAAACTGCAGCGCGTAACCAACCTGCTCTAAAAATTTTATGATTATGATATTCTTTATCTTGCATGATTAATTAATTAAATTATTTTTTAAATTTTCTAATTTTAGATCTTAATAAATGAGGATCGAAAATTAAGGGTCTACATATATCTATTCTATCATTATTTTCTAATATATAATCTTTACTTTGTATTTTACCAAAAATACTGATTCCATTCTCAATAGGATTTATATTTGGAAAGTATATATTAAAATCTGACATTAATAAAGCCTCAGAAATATTAGTATTATTAGGTAATAAAAGTACTTGTTTCCATAAATGATTTTTATTATGTGAATAAAATATTTCAACTGTAATTTTTTTAGATATATTCATATTTTATAAACGCAATTAGCTCTTTTAATAAAATTACCTATCATATGAGATGTAATATTATTAAAAAATGGTTGAATTATTAAGCTCATAATAGAATTTTTAAATTCATATTGCATTTTAAAATCTACTTTACATGAATTGTATTTTATATCTTCAAATAACCATAGTCCATATAAATAAGAAAATGGTCCTTCTAATAAATGTAATTCTATTTTATTAGGCATATAATAAAAATTTTTAGTTTGAATAAAATAAGTTACTCCAATAAATTTCATATATAATGAAACAACATTATTATTTTCGGAAAAATACTCATTTATTTCTGATGTTTCACACCATGGCATAAATTCTGGATATTTTTCCACATCAGCAACTAATTGAAATATTTGGAATGCACTATATGGCATAGTAATTGTTTGATGAATATTATGCATAATTACCTTATATAATAAAACTATCTTAAACTTAACATTTAAAATTATGAATATTACAGAAAATAGAAAAGCTTATCATAATTATTTTATAGAAGATAAATATGAAGCAGGTATTTCTTTACAAGGATGGGAAGTAAAAGCCATAAAACAAAATAGAGTACAATTACAAGAAAGTTATATTATAATAAGAAATAGTGAAATATTTATTGTAGGTATGCATATTAGTCCCCTCCATACAGCTTCAAAAATAACAGATATTGACCCTAAAAGAAATAGAAAAATGCTATTAAAAGCAAAAGAAATTAATAAATTAATAGGTAAAGTAGATCAAAAAGGGTATTCATTAGTTCCATTAAATCTTCATTTTAAAAATAATTTAATTAAAGTTGAATTTGCTCTTGGTAAAGGCAAAAAATCTTATGATAAAAGAGAAAGTTTAAAAAACAAGGAATGGAATAGAGAAAAAGAACGGTTATTCAAATTTTCAAGATAATTAAATTTGTATCTTTAGATACAAATTTAATTATTTTACAAATCTCTCTTTATACTAATGATTATGTAACATTTTCCAAGTATCTATTACAGTATCAGGATTTAAAGAAATAGACGTAATGCCTTGATTCAATAACCATTTTGCAAAATCAATATGATCACTAGGACCTTGACCACATATACCAATATACTTTTTCTTATCAACACAAGCTTTGATAGCTAAATGTAAAAGCATTTTTACAGCATCATTTCTTTCATCAAAATCAGCAACTAATTCTGCAATGCCTGAATCTCTATCTAAACCTAACGTTAACTGTGTCATATCATTAGAACCAATAGAAAATCCATCAAAAAATTCTAAAAATTGATCTGCTAAAAGTGCATTACTTGGTAATTCACACATCATGATAATTTTTAAACCATCTTTTCCTCTTGTTAAGCCATTTTTTTCTAAAAGATTAATAACATGTTTAGCATTATCAATAGTTCTTACAAATGGTATCATGATTTCTACGTTAGATAATCCCATATTATTTCTAACTGTTCTAATTGCTTCACATTCCATGCTAAAACAATCTTCAAAATCTTTAGAAATATATCTAGATACACCTCTATAACCTAACATAGGATTTTCTTCATCAGGTTCATATCTAGATCCACCTACTAATTTTTTATATTCATTAGATTTAAAATCAGACAATCTGACAATCACAGGTTTTGGCCAAAAAGCTGCTGCAATAGTAGAAACTCCTTCTACTATTTTTTTTATATAAAAATCTTTGGGATTTGAATAACCTCTAGAGGAAGATTCAATAGCTTTTTTTAGTGTAGAATCTAAATTAGGATAATCTAGTATAGCTTTTGGATGGATACCTATATTATTATTAATAATGAATTCTAGCCTTGCTAAACCAACACCATTATTTGGTAATTGACTAAATTCGAAAGCTAAATGAGGATTACCAACATTCATCATAATTTTTACATTTATATCAGGCATAACACCTCTATGAACTTCTTCTATATGAGTTTCCAATAATCCATCATATATTCTGCCTTCATCTCCTTCTGCACAAGATACTGTTACTATTTCTTTAGTAGATAATATTTCTGTAGCATTTCCGCAACCTACAACAGCAGGAATTCCTAATTCCCTAGCAATAATCGCAGCATGACAAGTTCTACCTCCTCTATTAGTGACAATAGCAGATGCTTTTTTCATAATTGGTTCCCAATTTGGATCTGTCATATCAGTTACTAATATATCACCATCTTCTACTAAATTTATTTCTGAAACTTCATGGATAATTTTTACTTTACCAGATCCTATTTTTTGTCCTATTGCTCTTCCAGTAATAAGAAGATTTTTATCATTAGTTTTTAATCTATATCGTAACTGTGAATTATTTTCTACTTGTTGAGATTTTACAGTTTCTGGACGTGCTTGTAATATATATAATTTTCCATCTAAACCATCTTTTCCCCATTCTATATCCATTGGACGGCCATAATGATTTTCTATGATTACAGCATATTTTGCTAATTCAATAATTTCTTTATCTGTAAGAGAATATTTATTACGATCACTAACATTAACATCAATAGTTTTCACACCATTAGAATTTTGATCGAATTCCATTTTGATCAATTTTGAACCGATTCTACGGCTTATTATAGAATCTTTTCCTACAGCTAAAGTTGGTTTAAACACATAAAACTCATCTGGATTAACAGCACCTTGTACAACTGTTTCTCCAAGTCCATATGAAGATGTAATAAATACTACATCTTTAAATCCACTTTCGGTATCAATAGTAAACATTACACCAGCACTACCAATATCAGATCTAACCATTCTTTGTATACCAGCTGAAAGATATACTTGAGTACCAGAATATCCTTTATGTATTCTATATGATATAGCTCTATCATTATATAATGAAGCAAATACATGCTTTATTTTATTTAAAATATCATCTATACCTATAACATTTAAAAATGTCTCCTGTTGTCCTGCGAATGATGCATCTGGTAGATCTTCAGCAGTAGCTGAAGATCTTACTGCAAAGGAGTAATTATTATTAGAATTTAATTGAGCAAAAGCATCTCTTATTTCTTTTTCAAATTTTTTAGGAAAAGGAGTATCTATAATCCATTGACGAATTTTAGCTCCAGCAGATGTTAATTCTTTTAAATTATCTGCATCTAAATTTGATAAACACTCATTAATACGATTATCTAAATTAGATTGTTTTAGAAAATCACTAAATGCTTGTGCTGTTGTAGCAAAACCACTAGGTACTCTTACTCCTGCACAAGATAATTGACTAATCATTTCACCAAGAGAAGCATTTTTACCTCCGACAGAATCAATGTCAGACATGCGAAGATCTTCAAAAGGAATTATATAAGACATTTAAAACACCCTAAAATATATTAAAAAAATAAGTTTAATAAAAAATTATAAATTTTTTTATTAAACTTATTTACAAAAAACTATGAATATATCAGTATAATTGATACATTATAAAAAGAACGAAAAAATAAAAATATCTATGATATTTATCATATCATTTGATAACAAATAACAACAATCAATTTTTGTTTTATAAAGAACAATGAATAAATTAATTGAAAGAACTGTTTATATAATATCTGATAGTACTGGAATAACAGCAGAAACTTTTAGTAATTCTATATTATCTCAATTTGATAGCATCAGATTTAATCAAATCAGAATACCTTTTATTTCTTGTATAGAAAAAGCTAAACAAGTTGTAGAAGAAATTAATAACAATGCAATACAATATCAACAAACTCCAATAGTATTCAGTACTTTAGTGGATCCTATTATAAAAAACATGATTAAAAATGCTAATGGAATATTTATAGATTTATTTGGTACTTTCGTTGAATATATTGAAGAAAAAATAGGAATTAAATCAAGTAATTCTATAGGTAGAAGTCATACAATGAATGATACTGAAAAATATAGAAATAGAATCGATGCTATAAATTTCAGCTTATCACATGATGATGGACAATTTATTGATCAACTAAATAAAGCTGACGTTATATTAATAGGCGTATCTAGATGTGGTAAAACACCTACTAGCTTATACTTAGCTATGCAATATGCTATAAAAGCTGCAAATTTCCCATTAACTCCTGATGATTTTGAAAGAAAATCTTTGCCATCTACAATAATACCTTTTAAACCTAAATTATTTGGGCTTACAATTCAAGCAGAAAGATTATCTGAAATTAGAAATGAAAGAAGACCTAATAGTCAATATTCTAATTTCAAACAATGTCAATATGAAGTTTTAGAATCTGAAAAAATAATGAATAAAGAAAAAATACCAATATTATCCACTACAAATAAATCTATAGAAGAAATATCAACTACAATTTTGCAGCAAATTGGATTAAGCAAAAATTTGATTAACTGAAATTATTTGTTATATAAATAAAATTGACGTCTGTGTTCAAATAAACATATGGCTGCTGCTGATGTTACATTTAATGAATCTATATTATTATGCTTTATGCTAATTATTAAATTAGCTTTTAAATTCATTTCATGAGAAATACCATTTCCTTCATTACCAAATAACCATGCGCAAATTTTAGGTAATTTTGTATCATATAAATTCATAGAATTTTTTATCAAAGAAGTACTAATTAAAGGTATATTTAATATATTGATAATATTATTTAAATCACTATTTTCATATATATCTATAAAAAAATGAGCACCTTGAGAACTTTTTAATACTTTTGAAGACCATGGAGTTGCACATTTATCGTTTAAAAAAATTTTTTTTATACCAACAGCAGCACAAGTTCTAATTATATTACCTACATTACCTGGATCTTGGATATTTTCAAGTATTACACAATTATCATCAATTCTATTCCCTAAAAATTCTGGCTTAGGCTTATTTACAATAAAAATTATGTCTTTATTATATGTTCCTTTAGAATTTATTAATATATTCATTAATTGATTATTTATTAATAAAATATTTTTTATATTTTTATTATTAATTATATTTGTAATTTGTTGGTTATGAATATGATCATTATTAATTATAATTTTTTCTGGTAATCCATAATTGTCTAACCATAAAGAACATAGTCTTAATCCTTCTATAATAACTTTATCTTTCTTCCCAAAATATTTATACAATTTTGATAAATATTTAAATTCTTTATTTTCTTTTGATGTTATTAGTTTCATTTTCATTTTTATAGAATCTCTTTATAGGATGAAAATTTTTTCTATGGATATTACAAGGACCTAATGATTTCAAAATTTTTATATGAAATGCAGTACCATATCCTTTATTTTTATCAAACTGATATTGTGGATAAATTGTATGTAATCTTATCATTTCTAAATCTCTAGCTGTCTTTGCTAAAATTGAAGCAGCAGAAATTGTAGGTATAAACAAATCACCCTTTACTATAGTAAAGATTTTTGTATTTTTATTATAGTTAGCAGGAGCATGTAACCCATCTATTAAAATATGACTAGGAATATATTTTAAATTTTTAATTGCTCTATTCATAGCCAATAAAGATGCATATAATATATTATTATTATCTATTTCTTCCACAGAAGAACATGCTATAGACCAATCTATAGCATGTTCTTTTATTTTTTCTGATAAATTTTGTCGTTTTATATGTGATAGTAATTTAGAGTCTTTTAATTCAGATATACATTTTTTATAATTTATTATAACTGCAGCAGCATAAACAGGACCTGCTAAAGCTCCAGTTCCTACTTCATCTACACCTGCAATTAATAAAATATTATTTGATAATAATTTCATAATTGATTTTATATTATAATAATGTCTTATATATAATCATTTATTTGTTATCCAATATTATTAATAAATTTTCATCATATATATAATATAAGATTTTCTATTTGAAAAATTTTATAAGTTATTATTTTTTTTAATATGTAAAAATAGCTTATTTAAGATTACATATTATTTAGATAAAGTTATCATAACTTTTTCTGTTATATCAATTTTAGGATTTACTGTAACAGCATCTTGAATAATCAAATCATAATCTTCTTGTTGTGCAATACGTTTTATAGTTTCATTTGCTTTTGATACTATAACAGAAAATTCTTCATTTCTACGACGATTAAAATCTTCTTGAAACTCTCTACGCTTTCTTTGTAAATCATTATCTAAATTACTTAAATCTCTTTGAAATTTCATTCTTTCATGATCAGATAATATAGTAGATTCTCTATCAAATTCTTCTAATTTTTCACGTAGTTCACGAGATAATTTTTGTAATTCATCATCTCTTTGTTTAAACTCAGATTCTATTTTCTTTTGTGAAATTTTTGCTGGCTCTGAATCTCTTAATATACGTTCTGTATTAACAAAACCTATTTTAATATATTGAGAATAAGCTATATTAGAAAAAAATATAAATATTATAAATAAAATTATATTAAAAAATTTATGAAATATTTTAATATTATTAAATAATTTAAGTGATGTTTGCATTTTTAATCCTACTTTAGTAAATAATTTATAAAAATTAATGATGTAATTTTAAAAATTTGTACCTATTTGAAATTGTAAATTTTGTATAATATCACCTTTTTTCTTATTTATAGGGTAACCATAAGACACTTGAATCAAACCAATAGGTGATATCCAAGAAAAACCAATACCATATGAAAGTTTAAAATCACATGGATTTTCAATTTTATTTTCTAAATTACCACAATTATTCTTTAAATCTGTATATGCTGATATTTTACCTGCATCTCCAAAAATAAACCAACGTAAATCATTACCAAGATAATATTTTTTAGATACTGGCATATAAAGTTGAGCATTAGCTACTATGCGTTTTGTTCCACCTAAAAATTCACCAGTTTTATTATCTCTGGGACCTAACGATCCAGTGCTGTATGAACGCACAGTACCTATACCACCAGCATAAAAATTTTTTATAATAGGAAAATCTAGATCACTATAACTAGTACCATAATCTAAAAGGCTATTTAAATATAAAATGTATTTATTATTATTAAATGGAATATAATATTGAAATTGCATACTAGTATGATAATATTTTAGATTTAATGTAGAAGTGTAGATATTGAATTTTGTAAAATATCCACAAGTTGGTAATATTAAACTATCTCTAGTATCAATATTTAATCCAGCATTTAATATCAAAGAATTAACAATATGTCCATATTGATTTATATATTTTTTTAAATAATCAGATGATCTATTAGTTAAATAAATTTTATCATTTTCTAAATAGCTTCCAATCAATAAATTTTGATATTTTGCATAAGGAATATTAAAATCTATATTTATGCCCTTAGATTTAATATAGTAATTATTATTACTCCAAGTATTATTAGTTTTATAAAAACATGATAAATTTTGAATAATTCCATTTTGTGTAAAATATGGGTTTTTATAAGAAATACTTCCTATTCCATTATATTGACTAGTATTTAGATCTATGGATAAACTTTTTCCACTGCCAAATAAATTAGCTTCATTTATATTACCTGATATTATTAATTTATCTTCAGCTCCATAACCAATAGCAAAATTAATAGATCCAGTATTTTTTTCATTAATATCAATATTAATATCTACAAAATTTTCTAAATTGTTAGCTGGTGTAATAATATAATCAATATTATTAAATAAACCTAAACGATTTAAACGTTTTTTAGAGCTTAAAATATTATTAGGATTAAATATTGAAAACTCAGATTGATCAAGTTCTCTTCTAATAACAATATCATCAGTTATTGTATTTCCATTAATTTCAATACGATTGACGTAAATACGATTATTTAATTTAATATGAAATATAATTTCAACTTCATTTTTATAATAATTTTTTTTAGTTGTAAAATTTACTTCTGCAAATGCATAACCATTTTTGTTAAGATTTTCTTTAATATTTTGAATACTATTATTAATATTAGTGATAGAAAATAAATCTCCTTTTTTGATTTTTAATAAATTTTCTAGATCTAAATTTTTTTCTATATTATTAATATTTTCTTCAATTTTTATAGAGCTAATATTATATATATTACCTTCATTGATATTTAAAGATATGAAAGCATATTTCAAATCATTTGAAAGCAATATTTGCGGTTTTTCAATAAATATATCTAAATATCCTCTATTTAAATAAAATTTATACAAATTTTTAATATCTATATTCAATTTATTTTTTTGAAATTTATCATTATGATTATACCAACTTAACCAATTAGTTTCTTTTAGTTCCATGATATTAAATAAAATTTTATTGCTAAATGCATGATTTCCTATAAAATTTATATTTTTTATAATGGGTACATTACCTTCAGAGATATTAATGCTAATAGATACTTTTAAAGTATCTAACTGTTTAATTTCAATATTAACCTGTGTATTATATTTTCCAATATTTATATACTGTGTTTTTAACGAAGATATTGCTTCTTTTAGAAAATTTGGATTCAAAAATTCTCCTTCTATAACTGAAAAAGATGAAAAAGATTTTTTAATTAAATTAATATCAAAACTTTTTATACCATTAAAAGAAATAGAAGATATAATTGGAAATTCATCAAGAGTTATATTAACGATATTATTTTTAATATCAAATTGTATATTATCAAATAATCCAGTTTTGTATAATAAATTAATTGATTTAGATATATCTTCTTTTTTAATATATTGATTTTTAGAAAAATTAATATTTTTGTATATTACATTTTTATCGATATTTTGTAATCCTAATATATTTATATCTTTAATATAAATATTATCTAATGAATATACTTCAGTTACAAAAAAAATACATAAGATAAAAATTATAAACCTAATAAAACATCTAGTTATAAAAAACATCATTCTATTTAAACTCCAATTCGATTTATTACTCATTAAAGTTTATTAATATTTTTAGATATAAATGATTCTGTAAATTTACGAATTTCATTATCAATTAGCAAAATTTCATCTAAATTAGAACAATCTTTGGAAAATTTATTTATATTAATTATGTACCAATTTATAGCTTCTATTATTACTAAATATATAGAAGTAAATTTTATTGTATTTTTCAAAAACCAATTTACTGCTATTTCATTAGCAGCATTCATTGCTACACAACCTCCTTGACCAATATTTAAAACAGTTTTATATAAAGATAAGCAAGGAAACTTAATAATATCTGGTTTATAAAATTCTAAATTTTTAACTTTGCTTAAATCTAAATGAAATGCTTTATTATGTATTCTTTCTGGAAATCCTAAAGCATATGATATTGGAATCCTCATATCAGGATTACTTAATTGAGCTAAAGAAGAACCATCAATATATTCTACAATTGCATGTACAATACTTTGAGGATGTACTAATACATCTATATTATTATAATCTATATTAAATAACCAATATGATTCTATAATTTCTAAGCATTTATTAAATAACGTAGCAGAATCAACCGAAATTTTTTTTCCCATCTTCCAAGTAGGATGTTTACAAGTATCTTCTGCTGTAACATTTTGCAATTGATGAGTAGTATATAATCTAAATGGCCCTCCAGATGCTGTAAGCCATAGTTTATTTATATATTTTACATTATTATTATTTTTATTATATTTGCTAGAATAATTAAGACATTGAAAAATAGCATTATGTTCACTATCTATAGGAATAATTTCTGCTTTATGAATTGAAATGGAGTTCATAAATAAATGACCAGCAGCTACTAAAGATTCTTTATTAGCTAATAATATTTTTTTTCCAGCATTAGCTGCTGCAAGAGTAGATGATAATCCAGCTAAACCAACGATAGCCGATACAACTATATCACAATAACTATCACTTACTATATCAATTAGTGCTTGATTACCTATAAGTATTTTAGAAAAAATAAAACCATATTTATTTTTACAATATTCAGAAAAATATTTATATGATTTTTGGTCTGGTACTATTACAAATTCAGATTTATATTTAATTGATTGATATGCCAATTTATCTATATTAGAAAATCCACTTATACAAAATAAATTTAATTTATCAGGATGATCATTAATAACATCTAAAGTATTACTACCAATTGAACCTGTAGAACCTAAAATCACAACATTTTTTATATTTTTCAATATTATACTCCACATAATATTATTGCTATTGGAGCAATAGGTAATATAGAATCTAAACGATCATATATTCCACCATGACCTGGTAATAATTTACCTGAATCTTTACAATCTTTACATCTTTTTAATAAAGATTCAAATAAATCCCCAATAATAGAAATAAATCCTAAAAATACAGCAATTATTAAAGTAATTTTTAAGCTATATTTTTCAAATAGAAAAAAACCAAAACTTCCATTAAAAAAAGTATGTATATATATACATATTATAGATCCTAAAATACCTGAAATATATCCTGATATGGTTTTATTCGGGCTAATATTATATGTTATATTATATCCACCAAATAACTTACCTATAAAATAAGCTAAAATATCGACACTCCAAACTACAGAAAATAATGTAACAATAAAAAATCCACCAAATTGTTGATAAAAATAAATTATAGAAAACCATGCAGATACACAAGCTGGTAATGCAAAAAATGACCAAAATAAATTCAATTTATATTTTTTTTTACTAATTATAATATATAAAATATAAGGAGTTATAATGAATAACCATATTAAAACTACTAAAGGAATAACAAAATTATAAATTAATGGGACTAATATATTATTTTTTTCAAAGCAATAAAATATATAAAACATTAGTAAAATTGAAATTATAAAAATATGTATATCATAATTATGATTGTTATATATAGTAAGAGAAAGCCATTCTATTAATAATAATGAAAAAGTCAATGTCAGTAATATAGCAAAAAAATAATAATTTTTGAAAGATATCAATAACACTAAAACTAACATAATAGAAGTTAAAATTCTGTTTATTAACATTTTTATTGCACTTTCAATATTTTATTTTTATTGACATTTAGTCCTCCAAAGCGCCTTTCTCTTGTACTATACCAATTTAAGGCTAATTCTAAATCAATAGAATTAAATTCTGGCCAAAATTTATTAGTAAAATAAATTTCAGTATAAGCTAAATTCCAAATTAAAAAATTAGATATTCTTTGCTCTCCACCAGTTCTAATAATAAGATCAGGGTCTGGTGCCCAAGACATAGATAAATAATTAGAAAAAAACTTTTCATCTATAATATCCATATTTTTATGAATATCTTTATTATTAGATAACATTGATTTTATAGCTTGTAATATATCCCATCTACCACCATAATTTATAGCTAAAGTCAAATATAATTTTTTATTATTCAATGTTTTATTAGTTGCTTCTAAAATTAATTTTCTTAAATTAATATCAAGTACTGATAGATTACCTATAACATTAAAACATATACCACTATCAGTGATTCTATCCATTTCTGCTTTTAATACATTGATAAAAATTGTTATTAAATTAGTAATTTCTTCTATAGGACGTCGCCAATTTTCAGAACTAAAAGCAAATAGTGTAAGATATTTTACTTTGTAATGTAAGCAATCTTTTATAATTTTATGAACAGTATGTACACCTTCTAAATGTCCTGAATGTCTAGACAGAGATTTTTTTAAAGCCCATCTCCCATTACCATCCATAATTATCGCTAAATGTTTTGGAATACTCTTATCAGGAAAAATTTTATTTTTTTTAATATCAGAATGCATAAGAAATTAAGCTATATCTAATAAATAGATATCAATATATAAAGAAATAATGACTATATAGTCATTATTTCACGTTCTTTTTTTATGATTATTTTATCTACTTCAGATATATGATTATTAGTTAATTTTTGTATATCTTCTTGAGATCTTCTTTCTTCATCTTCTGAAATAAGTTTATCTTTTAAATATTTTTTTAAAGACTCATTAGCATTTCTACGTAAATTTCTAATTGATATTTTAGTATCTTCAGCTTCTATTTTAACTAATTTTACTAAATCTCGTCTACGTTCCTCAGTCAAGCTAGGCATAGGTACTTTTATCATATTACCTAAATTTATGGGATTAACACCTAAATCAGATTCTCTAATAGATTTTTCTATAGTAGATAAAATATTCTTTTCATATGGCTGTATTGCTATAGTTCTAGAATCAAGAAGATTAAGACTAGCTAATTGTTTTATTGGTACATTAGATCCGTAATATGATACATTAATATGATCTAAAATTCCAACATGTGCTCTTCCTGTTCTAATTTTCATTAAATTTATATTTAAATTTTCTATAGATTTTAACATACGTTCATTAGTGGATTTATACAGTTCATTTATAAGCATAGGTTTCCTTATTAATTTTATTAAATATGAACTAAAGTGCCTTCATCTTTTCCAGTAATAACTCTTAAAAGAGCATTAGCTTTATTTATAGAAAAAACTTTGATTGGTATTTTTTGATCTCTGCACAAAGCAAAAGCTGTTGCATCCATAACGGCAATTTGCCGTACTATTGCTTCATCAAAACTTATATGTGAATAACGTATTGCGTTTACATCTTTTATAGGATCTGTATTATATATACCATCAACTTTAGTAGCTTTAATTACAACTTCAGCACCAATTTCAGCAGCTCTTAATGCTGCAGCAGTATCTGTAGTAAAAAAAGGGTTTCCAGTACCAGCAGCAAATATTACTAATTTACCTTCATCTAGATAACGTAATGCTTTTGGTCTAATATAAGGTTCGACTATTTGTTCTATATTTAGAGCTGATTGTACACGAACATCAATACCGCTATATTTAAGTGCATCTTTTAATGCTAAAGCATTCATTACAGTAGCCATCATACCCATATAATCTGCTGTTGCTCTGTCCATACCTTGAGCTCCAGGAGCAACACCTCGAAAAATATTACCACCACCTATAACTATAGCTAAAGAAATACCCAAAGACATTACTTTGGTAATTTCATCAGTAATTCTTATAATACTAGAGCGATTTATACCAAAAGAATCTTCTCCCATTAAAGATTCACCTGATAATTTTAATAAAACTCTTTCATATGTTCGATTGTTCATAAATAATATTCACATTATATATGTAATAAAAATAGCTACTCTAAAAATTTATTTGCTATACAATTTTTTATTTTTTAATATTTGCTACTGTTAAAGCTACTTCATCTGCAAAATTATTTTCTTTTTTTTCAAATCCATCACCAACAATATATAAACTAAAATTATATATTTTAGTATTATGTGTTTGTAAAAATAATTTTACGCTTACATTTTCATCTTTAATAAATGCTTGATTTAATAATGTAATCTCTTTTAAAAATTTGTTTATTGAACCATCAATAATTTTTTTAATAATTTCTACAGGCTTGCCAGAATCCTTGGCTTTTTTTTCAGCAATAGTTCTTTCAAATTCTACATCTTCACTATTAACATCTTTAATATCTAAAGCTTTAGGTTTATTAGCTACTATATGCATAGCAATATCTTTAGCTACATTAATATCACCATCAAATGTAACTAATGCACCTAACCTACTGTTATGTACATAACCTATTATTTGGTTATTAGTCTCCATTCTATTAAAGCGTCTGATAGATATATTTTCTCCTATTTTAGCAATTAAATTCAATCTCATATCATTTACTGATAAATTATCAGAAATTTTCATTTTTGATAATTCATCAATATTATTTGGATTATGAATAGCAATAATTTGAGCAATCTTATTTGTAAAAGAAATAAATTCATCATTTTTTGTAACAAAATCTGTTTCACAATTTATTTCTACTAATACACCTACTTTATTGTCATTTGAAATATAATAGCCTATTAGTCCTTCTGTTGCTAATCTAGAAGCTGTTTTACTAGCTTTTAATCCTAGTTTGATTCTTAAAATTTCTTCAGCTTTGATCATATTACCATTTGCTTCACTTAATGCTTTTTTACATTCCATCATAGGAGCATCTGTTTTTTCTCTCAGTTGCTTAACCATTACAGCACTTATTTGTATCATTGATTTTAAAACTCCATTTTTATAAAAAATATTATTTAAACTCTATAAATTCTGCATTATTATCTATTTTTTCTAACATATTATTTAATTTTTGTTCTTTAGCATGAATAATTGAATCAGCAATACCTTTTACATATAAAGAAATTGCTTTAGTAGAATCATCATTTCCAGGTATTATATAATCTATATTATCAGGAGAATGATTGGTATCTACAATTCCTATTACAGGAATACCTAATTCTTTAGCTTCTGCTACTGCAATTTTATGATATCCAACATCTACTATAAAAAGTGCATCAGGTAAATTAGACATATCTTTAATGCCACCAATAGATTTATTTAATCTATCTAATTCACGTTGAAATAATAATCCTTCTTTTTTAATCATTTTATTAATAGAACCATCTGATACAAGTGATTCCATTTTTTTTAGTTTTTTAACAGAAGTTTTTACTGTTTTGAAATTAGTTAATGTTCCACCTAACCAACGAGAATAAACATAAGGCATGCCACAACGTACTGCTTCTTGTGATATAATTTCCCTTGCTGCTCTTTTAGTACCAACAAATAGAATATTACCATTCTCTGATATCAATCTTTTAACAAAATTATTAGCTTCTATATATTTTTCAACAGTTTTTTCTAGATTGATAATATGAATTTTATTGCGATGTCCAAATATGTAAGGAGCCATCTTAGGATTCCAATATCTAGTTTGATGTCCAAAATGTACACCTGCATTTAGCATTTCTTTCATTAATGACATAATGATTCTCCAAGGGTTATAACTTATAGCACTTTAGCATTGAACTCTCAACACCCTTGATTTTGTGCTATTGTTTTTTTATTATTAAATATAAATGACTATCAAATATATTATATTATTTCTAATAATCTTTTTTATATACATCCATAATGGAGTATTGATATAATGAATATTATTAGAATAATAAAAACATATTAATTATTATTTTACTATTTTTATTATCTTTTAACTACTTAAGTTTTTAATAAATTAAAATGACTATTATCAAAAATCAATCTGACTTAGATGATATGAGGCTAGCTTGCCAAGGAGCAGCAAAAGTTTTAGATTTTATAACTCCTTATGTTCAAGAAGGAATCACTACTGCAGAATTAGATAAATTATGCTTAGAATATATAACAGAAACATTAAAAGCAAAATCTGCAACTATTGGTTATGGAAATCCACCATTTCCTAGTTCTATATGTACTTCTATTAATCATCAAGTATGCCATGGTATACCAAGTAATAAAAAATTGAAAAAAGGTGATATACTTAATATAGATGTAACTATTATTAAAAATGGATGGTTTGGCGATACTAGTCGTATGTTTTATGTTGGTGAAGTATCAATTTTGGCAAAACATTTATCAATGATCTCTTATGAATGTATGTGGAAAGGTATTGAAAAAGTAAAAAATGGTGCTTATCTTGGTGATATAGGACACGCAATTCAACAACATGCAGAAAAATCTGGTTTTTCAGTAGTTAGAGAATTTTGTGGTCATGGTTTAGGCAAAAATTTCCATGAAGAACCACAAGTATTACATTATGGTACACCTAAAACTCAAATGAAAATTTTTACTGGATTATTATTTACTATAGAACCTATGATTAATGCTGGTAAAAAAGAAATTAGTCACTTAAATGATGGTTGGACTGTTATTACAAAAGATAGAAGTTTATCAGCACAATGGGAACATGCAATATTAGTAAAAGATTCTGGATGTGAAGTTTTAACAATTTCAGCTAATATGCCGAAAATTCCTAATTTTATTTCTAGTAATAAAAATATAACATTTAGCTCCTTATTATAAATAAATATAACAATATAATGATTATTATCTTTTATTTTATATAATTAAAATTTTATGGAGGAGGAATTTTATAGAAAAATTTTAAATAATTACTTTTGAATTTATTTAAAAAAATAGTTTACTACAAAATATAAAAATATTTTTTCTTTTAAGATTGTAGTGTTTATATAAATATATAACTAATTTTTACTGATTAAACATATGATACTTCAAGAATATTCAATGTCTTTAACAAAAGGGTTTTTTTTTACATTAGCCACTTTACTGCCATTTTTAAATCCACCAGCTATAGCTCCAATATTTTTAGCTGTAACTGAAAATTTATCCCCTGAAACAAGATTAATTTTAGCTAAAAAAATTTCTATTAATATAGTATTAATGCTAACAGCAGTAGTACTTATTGGTAGTACTATATTAAATTTTTTTGGAATTTCTTTATCTATAGTAAAGATAGGAGGTGGTTTATTAATAGCTTATAGCGCATGGAAATTAGTAAACTCAAATGAGCAAGAAAAATTATCTCATGAAAATAACAAAGAGGAATTATCAAAAGATCAAATACAAGCTTTATCATTTTATCCATTGACGTTCCCTATAACTTGTGGTCCAGGTGCTATAGCAGGATCGATAACGATAGGTGTTACTATACTAAGTAATAATACATATAGCTTTATACCTAGCTTATTAGGTATAATATCAGGTATAACATTAGCAGCTATTTCACTATATATATGTATGAAATTTGCAGCACAGTTACTTGATAAATTAGGTAAAAGTGGTACTGCTGTTTTTATTAAAATATCATCTTTTATAATGCTATGTTTAGGTATACAAGTATCTTGGGATGGTTTAAAAGATGTTGTTTCTGCTATGTTATTAAGTATTTCTTAGATATGAAAGATAACAACAGTAAATTCATAAAAAGATTATTAGTAAATACAATACTTTCTTTGTTTGCTGTTGTTATATCTTTTATTGGTCAATTTTTCTTTGAAAATACTTTATGTTCTTGGTGTATATTCCAAAGAATAATATACATATTAATATTTTTTATATCACTATTATTTTATAGACTATTTTTTATTAAATTTTTAAATAATTTTTTGAAAAATATATATAATTTAATCTCAATATTATTAATTTTAATATGGTTAATAATAACATACATACAAATTAATTCATTAAATCATAATGATATATGTAGTACAAATATTATAGAAATATTAATAAATAATTTTAAATTAGACTCCATTGCTCCAAATATATTTGGTATATACACCATATGTTCATCAGAAAATATTTATTGGTTTTTTATGAGTATTTTGTACTTTTTAATATTAATAACTATTAATATTAAGTTAATATTTTTGTCAAAGAATTAACTATGTTAGTTATTTCTATTGCTTATTTTATTAAAATAGTTATCATCTATATCTCCTGTAATATACTTTCCATCAAAACATGAAGCATCAAATTCATTAATTGAATTATTAAATTTTTGTATAGATTTTTTTAAATCATCTATATTTTGATAAATTACACGATCTGCTTTAATAGATTTAGCTATTTCTTCATTAGTTTTATTATGTGCAATAAGTTCTGTTTTATTAGGCATATCTATGCCATAAACATTTGGAAATTTTACCTGAGGTGCAGCAGAAGCAAAATATACTTTTTTTGCACCAGCTGCTCTAACCATCTCCACAATTTCTAAACTAGTATTTCCTCTAACAATTGAATCATCTACTAAAAGTACATTTTTATTCTTAAATTCTGATCCAATAGCATTTAACTTTTGTTTAACAGATTTACGACGAGAAGAATGTCCAGGCATAATAAAAGTACGGCCTATATAGCGATTTTTAATTAATGCTTCTCTATAATTTATATTTAAAAAATTTGCTAATTGCATAGCAGATGGTCTGGAGGAATCAGGTATAGGTACTACGATATCTATATCCATAAGATTAATAGTTTTTGCAACTTGCATAGCTAAATATTCACCCATACATAAACGAGCTTCATATATTGATACATTATTCATTAATGAATCTGGGCGAGCAAAATAAACATATTCAAATAAACATGGTATTAATTTAGGATTATTAGCACATTGTTTATGAGAGAAATCACCATTTAAATTAATAATTATTGCTTCTCCTGGATTAACATCCCTTACAATATTAAAACCATTACCTTCTAACGCTACAGATTCAGAAGCAATCATCCATTCTTTACCTTTTTCTGTATTTTGATATCCAAAACATAAAGGCCTAATTCCATAAGGATCTTTAAATGCTACTATACCATACCCTGAAATTTCTAAGATTACAGAATAAGCACCTCTCACTTTTTTATGTAATTCTGAAACTGCCTTAAAAATTATATCATCATTTATATAATTAAAATTTAAACTAGCGTAACTCAATTCATCTGCAAATATATTAATTAATAATTCTGAATCAGAAGTAGTATTTATATGCCTTTTTGAATTTTTATATAAATATTCTCTTAATTCATCGGTATTAGTTAAGTTTCCATTATGTGAAAGAGTAATACCAAAAGGTGAATTTACATAAAAAGGCTGAGCTTCTTCACTTGAACTGGATCCAGCTGTTGAATATCTTACATGTCCTATCCCACTATGACCTAATAATGATAACATTGCTTCTTTATGAAAAACATCTTTTACCAATCCTTTAGATTTATATAGATAAAATTTATTATTATGTAAAGTTGCAATTCCAGCAGCTTCTTGACCTCTATGTTGTAATAATAGTAAACTATCATACAACAGTTGATTAACTGGTGATTTACCTATAACTCCAACAACTGCACACATAGAAAGCTCCTAATAATGAATTGTTTATATCAAAAAATAAATTTGGTAATAACTTTTTAAAAATTGATTTAATTGATTAATTAACTTAATAAATAAAGAATTTGACCACCACAGTTCATAAATTATTGGTGTCATATTTATTATAAATATTATCATAGAAAGTATTAATATACCTCTAATAGCACCAAAAATACCACCTAAAGTATGATCAATTGATGAAAAACCAGAATATTTAATAAAAATTAACAAATTTTTATTTATTAAACCTAGTAAGATTATTACTAAAAAAAAAATAATTAAATAGGAAAATATGTTACATACAATACCATCATTTATATACTTAGATATAAATAAATATAATAATGGTGAATATAATATAGATACATAACATGATAATATAAAGAATAATAAAGACATAGCTTCTTTAATAAAACCTTTGCATAATCCTATTGTTGTTGATATTAATAATATTGCTAATATCAATATGTCAAGTTTATTCACTGTTTAAAATTACACTATTATTGTAGCCTAATATAAATAATTTATTTTTTACATTATTAGCTACTTCTATATTTCTAAAAGGTCCTACAAGTAAACGAAATTTTATTTCATTATTTATTAAAACTTTTTCTATAAAAGCATTTAAGCAAAATTCATTTTTAAATATTCTATATCTATTCCAAGCTTCATTCTCAGAAGAATAAGTAGCTACTTGTATTACAAAAAAATTTATATTATGTTTAATAAATATTTTATTAATATAACTTCTTTTATAAAATTCATTATTTTCTATAATATTAACAAATTTATTTGATTTTATATATTTTTGAACAATATTTTGATCATTTTTTATGTAATAGTTTATATATGAAAACATCATACAAAATATTAAAAAACAATAAAAAATATTTACTTTTTTTAAAATAAAAAAATAATATATAATTTGTTTATTTTTGATCATAATATAATTATCTCATAATTTTAAATTAGTTGTAATTTTTCTAAAATTGGAGAAACTGTTAAAAATGAGCCAAATACGATAATTCTATCGTATTCACTAGATTTTTGCATAGCATTCATAAATGCTATTTGAGGATTATCAAATTTATATATATTAGTATTTTTACTTATTTTATCAGAAATTTTATTATAAATTTCATCACTTGTTAACCCTCTAAAATGTTTTAAACTTGTACAATTCCAAATATCTATTATATTTAAAAATTTATCTATTACTATATCTATATCTTTATCTTTTAACATTCCAAAAACAGCATAAGTTTTTTTATAAAAAGATTTCATATTATTTAAATTTTCAAATAATATATTTGCAGCATGACCATTATGTGCTACATCTAATATTATTGTTTTTTTATCAATTGTAATTATTTGAAAACGTCCTGGAATAAAAGCATTTTGTAGACCAATATTGATAATATTTTTCTCAATTTTTAATACATTAGACATCATATCAAGAGCTGCTAAAGAATTACATGCATTGATAATTTGATTGTTTCCATGCATTTTAGGAAAATTTATATAATCTAAAATAAAATTTTTTCCTTTATATGTCCATGTATTATCATTAATTGAATAATCAAAATCTATACCTAATATAAATAAATTAGCTGATAATTTTTTTGCATAATTTAATAATGAAATAGGTGGATTTGTATCTCCACATATAGCTGGTTTATTCGCTCTAAAAATATTAGCTTTTTCAAAACCGATGCTTTCTATATTATTACCTAAAATTTCTGTATGATCTAAATTAATATTACTAATAATAGCACAATCTGTATTAATGATATTTACGGCATCTAAACGACCACCTAATCCAATTTCGAGAATTATAATATCTAATTTTTGAATATAAAAAATATATAATGCTACTAAAGTTGTAAATTCAAAATATGTTAAGCTAATGTTACTTCTTACTTCTTCTATTTTTATAAAAGCTTCTAATAACAAATTATCATCAACTAGCTGTCCATCAATTTGAATTCTTTCATTGAATTTAATTAAATGTGGAGAAGTATATTTACCAACTCTATATCCTGCGGCTATTAATATAGATTCTAAAGTAGCACATATAGATCCTTTACCATTAGTACCACCTACTGTAAATTTTATTGTATTATTAAAATTTAAGTTTAATTTTGAAAATACAATATTTATTCTCGATAAATCCATATCAATATTTTTATTATGTATATTTTCTATATAAAATAGCCATTCTTTAACAGAATTTTTTATATTTAATTTTTTCACAAATAATGTTCCTATTTTTTATTATTTAAAATTATGGTTTATTATTTGATTAATACCTTGAAAAGCTAAATCTAACATTTTATTTAAACAATTTCTACTAAATTGATTTTTTTCACTAGATCCTTGAATTTCAATAATATCTCCTTTATTGTTCATAACAATATTCAAATCTACTTCACAAGAAGAATCTTCTGAATAATCCATATCTAATAGTAAAACATTATTATTTAATTTCCCTACAGATACTGCTGCTATAATATTTTTTATTGTATCATCAGTATCATAATCTAATTTTTTAATAGCTTCATAAGTTGCAATAAAACCACCAGTAATGCTTGCGCATCTTGTACCTCCATCAGCATTTAATACATCACAATCTATATGTATAGTTTTTCCATGTATTTTTTTAAGATTAACTGAAGATCTAATAGCTCTCCCAATTAAACGTTGTATTTCTTTTGATCTTCCAGATTGTTCTCCTAAAATAACTTCTCTAATATTTCTTTGCAAAGTAGAACTTGGAATCATACTATATTCAGCAGTAATCCATCCTTGTTGTTTTTCATTGATAAAGTTAGGTACTTTATTTAATATAGTTGCATTACAAAGTACTTTTGTATTACCCATTTCAATTAAAACAGAGCTATCTGCATTTTTAGTAAAATTATGAGTAATTTTAATTTCACGTAATTGATCATAATAACGACCTGATTGTCTTTTAAAGATTGAATTATTCATATTTTATATAGAAAATTATAAACATTAAGGAGATATAAGATGATTAATAGTATGACATCAAGTAGTCATAATTCATTAAATTTTAGATATGGCAAAATATATATAGATATTAAAAGCATTAATAGTAGATATTTAGATATTCATATAAATATTCCTGAAGAAATTAATCATTTAGAAACTAAAATACATAAAATAATTAATAAAAATATATTAAGAGGTAGAATATATCTAAAAATAGAAATTATATATTATGATGATTATACATTTAACAATATAAATGTTGAAAAAATTCATGATTTATCGAAAAAAATAAATTTAATTAAAAGTATTATACCTAATACACAATATCCAGATTTTTTAAAAATAATAGATTTTTGTCAAAAAAATCATAAAAATTCTAATAATATAGAATTAGATAGTATTTGTGAAAATTTACTTAATAATTCTATAGAAGATTTAAAAAATGGTAAATCTAAAGAAGGTAAAATATTATCTGAAATACTTATTAAACAATCAGAAGAATTTGAGATAATTTTAGAAAAAATTTCTAACTTAATGTTAGAATCATATAATATTTATCAAACAAATATATTTAATAAATTAAATGAAAATATTAAAAAATTAACAAACTTAACTAAAAATCATATTAATGAAAATGAATTGAAAGAAAGAGTTATTAATGAAATTTATTTATATTTAATAAAAACTGATATTCATGAAGAAATTTCTAGATTAAAAATTCATATTTTATCTATACGAAATATTTTAAAAAATAAAGATATTAAAAATCTTGAATTAAGAAAAAGTCCTGGAAAACAATTAGATTTCTTAATTCAAGAATTACAAAGAGAAATAAATACTATGATGGCTAAATCGTTCTCTATTGATATAGTAAATCTATCATTAAAATTAAAACTTTTAATAGAACAAATGAGAGAACAAATTCAAAACTTAGAATAAAAATTATTTTATCCAAGCTCTAATATTTTGAAACATTCTCATCCATGGACTATAATCTATATCATTACATCTGTTAGTAAAAGTATTACTAGGATTCCAAGAAAACATAACATTTCTAGTTACTCGTTCTGGGTGAGGCATTATAATAGTAGCTCTGCCATCAGCTGATGTCAAAGAAGCCAATCCATCATAACTACCATTAGGATTATAAGGATATTTATCAGTATTATTTCCAAAATGATCTACATAATGAGCACAAGCAAAATATTTTGGCAAATGATTAAAAGATGAAAAATCAGCACAACCTTCTCCATGTGCTACAACAATTGGAATTCTCAATCCTTCCATACCAGAAAAAAATAAAGAAGGTGATTTACATATTTCTATATTTATTAATCTAGATTCATATTTTTCAGATTTATTTCTTATAAATTTTGGCCAAGATTCTGCTCCTGGAATTAAATCAGATAATGATGACATCATTTGACATCCATTACATATTCCTAATGAAAAAGTATCTTTTCTTGTGAAAAATTCAGAAAATTGGTCAAATAATATTTGATTATATCTAATTGTCTTAGCCCAACCTTGACCTGCACCTAATACATCACCATAACTAAACCCACCTACAGCAACTAGTCCTTGCATATTTTTTAAGCTAATTTTTTTATCTAATAAATCTGACATATGAACATCTATAGCATCAAAACCACATGAATCAAATGCCCAAGCAGTTTCAATATGGCTATTACAACCTTGTTCTCTTAATATAGCTACTTTAGGTTTTGAAATACTAGATTTTATATAAGGCATAGCAATATTTTTCTTGTAATCAAATGGTATAATATAATTTAGTCCTGGATCATCTGTATTATTCCATAATAAAAATTCTTCTTTTGCACAAGAAGGATTATCTCTTAATTTAGAAATTTGATAACTATTTTCACTCCAAGCTAGTCCCAAATTTTTTATCTCTTCTGACAAGATGATTTTATCTTTACTTAATATTTCAATGTTCTTATTTTTGTTTAATTCAGCTACTTGATAAGAACAATTAAATAAATTAAATTTTTTCAGAATATTTTGAACTAAATTTAATTTATATTTGGAAACTTGAATAACAATTCCAGCTTCTTCATTAAACAATGATTTGATAATAAATTTTTCATCTATATTAGTAGCATCTTTTATAAAATTATCTAAATTTATAGTCAATCCTATTCTACTACACAAAGACATTTCTATTAATGTTACTAAAAGACCTCCATCTGAACGATCATGATAAGATAAAATTAAATTTTCATCTTTTAAAGTTTTGATTGCATGGAAACACATTAATAAATCATTAGGATTATCTAAATCCGGCATTTCATTGCCAAAATCTTCATATATTTGCGATAAAATAGAACCTCCAAGACGATTTTTATTTTTGCCTAAATCAATTAATAATAATATAGTATCAAAATTATTATTAAGTTGAGGTGTTAAAGTTTTTCTAACATCATTTACTATAGAAAAAGCAGATACAATTAAAGATACTGGAGAAATTACTATTTTATCATTCCAACTAGTTTTCATAGATAAAGAATCTTTACCTACAGGTATAGATAAACCTATTTTTTGACAAAAAATGCTTGCTGATTCTACTGCTTCATATAAAGCAGCATCTTGTCCTGGAGAACCACAAGATGCCATCCAGTTAGCTGATAATTTGATATCATTAATATCATTAATATCTGCGGATAAAATGTTAGTAATAGCTTCTGTAATTGCAATACGAACAGACGCAGAAGGATTAATTATTGATAATTGAGTCCTTTCACCTATTGATAAAGCATTACCATAAAATTCGTCATATCCTGATAAAACTACAGCACAATCAGATACTGGGATTTGCCATGGTCCAATCATTTGATCTCTAACAACTAACCCTGTAACACTTCGGTCACCAATAGTAATCAAAAAAGATTTACTAGCAACAGTTGGATGACTTAAAATTTTATTTAAGATAATTTTTAAATTATCTTTAATTTTTGATAAATCAATTTCATCATTTATTATGTATTTTTTGTATACATTACGTGTTATTTTAGGAAAATCTCCAATAATTGCATTCATTGATAAATCAATATATTTTTTAGTATTACTTTCTATTTTATTTTTAAAATATTCAATATCTATTTTTTCAATTGGATAATTGATCTTATCAACTAATTGTAATTTTCTTTCATCAGTAACAAATCCTACAATTGCATAGGGACATTTTTCTCTATTAGCTATTGCTTTAAAATAATCTAATTTATCCAAACTAACAGCTAATACATATCTTTCTTGTGATTCATTACACCATATATCAGATGGAGATAAACTATAATCTTCTATTGGTATTTTACTTAAATCAAAAATAGCACCTTTTTTCGAATCATTTACTAATTCTGGAAATGCATTAGACAATCCACCAGCACCAACATCATGTATGGAAATTATTGGATTTAAATCTTTATTTTGATAGCATCTATTTATGACTTCTTGAGCCCTTCTTTGCATTTCTGGATTATCTCTTTGTACAGAATTAAAGTCGAGATATTCTAAATTATCTCCAATATTTGAACTAGAAGCAGCACCACCACCTATACCAATTTTAAAACCAGGACCTCCTAATTGAATTAGTACAGATGAATCAGAATTTATTAAATTTTTATGTGATAATTCTGCATCTATTTCTCCTAATCCACCTGCTATCATAATAGGTTTATGATAACCCCAGTGTACTCCTTGAATTGTTTGTTCAAATACACGAAAATATCCTAAGATATTAGGACGACCAAATTCATTACTAAAAGATGAGCATCCAATAGAGCCTTCTATAATAATTTCTAAAGCATTAGAAATATTTGATGGAGGATGAATACTATTTTTTTCCCAATCATGAAAAAAATCTTCTATACATAAATTAGAAACTGTAAAACCAGATAAACCAACTTTTGGTTTAGAACCTCTACCTGTAGCTCCTTCATCTCTAATTTCACCTCCAACTCCAGTAGAGGCACCATAAAATGGAGCAATTGCAGTAGGATGATTATGAGTTTCCACTTTTATAATACTATGCATAGTAGTAACATCATGTTGATATTTATTATTGTTAATTAAATCAAATGATGGGTAAAATCTAGTAATATTTCGACCTTTGATTATTGCAGCATTATCTGAATATGCAACAATTGTATTTTTTGGTTGAGAATTGTGAGTATTTTTGATAAGTTCAAATAAAGAATATTGTTGTTTGATACCATCTATAATCCAATTAGAATTAAAAATCTTATGTCTACAATGTTCACTATTTGCTTGAGCAAACATCATAATTTCAGCATCAGTAGGATTTCTATTTAATTTAATAAATGTATTAAATAAATAATCTATTTCAATTTTTGATAATGATAATCCTAATTCTTTATTAGCATTCTCAAGTTCTATGATGCCATTTTTGATAATATCAAGTATCTTAATTGGATTAGGTTTGTATTCTAAAAATATTGATTTTAAATCAAAATTATTATCTACCAATCTTTCTGACATTTTATCGTATAAATATTTATCTACAGATAAATTTAATAAATCATTAAATGATATATTTTGCTGGTTTTGCATCAAAAAATAATAACTAATACCTCTTTCAATTCTTTTTACTACATTTAAACCACAGTTATGCAAAATATTAGTCGCCTTGCTAGACCAAGGTGATACTACACTAGGTCTAGGAATTACTAAAAATTCTAAATCAAATTGATTATTGAATGGAATATTGTCATTTAATGACAATATTCCATTCAATGTTCTTTTCTCTGTATTATTTAATTCTTTATGTAAATGAACAAAATATTCATATCTTGTATAAATATTTTGTATATTAATACCATTTTCTTTTAATTTTCTTATAAGCATTTCTATACGAAATGATGATAATGCTACAGAACCAGATATTTTTTTAATAAACACGATAATAAACTCTCTGTATTAGATAAATAAAACTTTCAAGATAAAAAAGATAATTTGATCTTTATAATATATTTATATTGATATATAAAATCATATGATAGTAATATAAAATGCAATAATATTACTTAAAAATACAAATATATATATCTATTCTATCAGAAAAAATATCATATTAATTTTGATAATCTTGGTAATGCTTTAAGAATATTAAATGTTGTTGTTTTTTCTATTTCACATAATGTAATATTTTTAATATTAGATAATGCTTTTGCAATATTAACAATTTCTTTAGGTTCATTTTTTTGGTTAAATAACCATGATGGTGGTATAAAAGGTGAATCTGTTTCTAATACTAAATATTTATTATCAATTAAAGATATATTTGTTTTAATTTTATTAGCATTTTTATAAGTTATAGTTCCACTAACACCTAAAAAAAATCCTAATTGAATGAAGTTCATAGCTTGTTGATAGCTTCCATGAAAAGAATGAATAATTCCACCATGAGAAAAATTAATTTTTCTTAAATATTTTAGGACTCTGTCATAAGATTTAACAGCATGTATGATTAATGGAAAATTTAAATTTTTTGCGACTTTTATTTGTTCTAAAAAAATGTATTCCTGTAAATTAATGTCTACATTATTTTTTTTAGAAAAATCTAAACCTATTTCACCAATACCAACAAAATGATTATCATCTTTATGATTAACTAAAAAATTTTTAAATTTCAAAAAATTAAATGTCTTGTATTGATTGATAAACAAAGGATGTATGCCAATTGTATATGAATAATTGTAATATTTAGCAATATTTATAACTTTATTAAAATTAGTAAAATTAATAGTAGGTATTACAATATGCCCTACATTGTGTAAGATATTATCTGATATTATTTTAGATAATTCTTGTTTTTTAAAAAAATCTAAATGACAATGAGAATCAATAAACATATATATTTATTTTATAATTTTGTTAGCTTTCCATTATTAATAGAAAATTTATTATCTGCAATTTTAGATAGTTTATTATCATGTGTCACTATAATAATAGAAGTGTGTTTAGTATTATTGATATATTTAAATAATTCAATTATATGTTGTGAATTTTCATAATCTAAACTACCTGTTGGTTCATCAGCTAATATACAAATTGGTTGTGTAATTAAAGCTCTGGCAAATGATACTCTTTGTTTTTCACCTACAGATAGTTGATATGGATATAAATGTCCTTTTTTTAATAATCCTACTTTTTCTAATTCAAAATAAGCTGCTTTACGAGCTTCTAAAAAATTTTTTCTATGTAACAACAATGGCATAGCTACATTATCCAAGATATTTAGTTCTGATATTAAATGATGTGTTTGATAAATAAAGCTTATTTTAAACTTTTTTAAATAATTTATATTTGAATTATCTTGATAATTAATATCATGATTGCAAATTTTTAATGAACCAGAATTTGGCTTATCAATCAATCCTATTATTTGTAATAATGTACTTTTACCAGACCCAGAAATCCCAACAATACTAATTATTTCTCCATAAGAAATACATATATTTATATTGTCTAAAATTCTTATCAAAGTTTCTCCATCTTTATAAAATTTAACTAAATTGTTAGCTTCTATTAGATAGTTTTGTTTAATTTTCATATTGAATTAATTATTACGTAATATATGAGCAGGTTGTGTTTTAGAAGCCTGCATACTTGGATAAATAGTTGCCAAAAAAGACATAACTAAAGTAAGGCAAATAATTTTAAATATATCTATAATTCTTATATCATAAGGTATCTTATCTAAAAGATATATCTCTTTAGGCATAGGATTAAAACCTATAATATTTTCAAGAAATATAAAAATTATATCTAAATTTGTAGTTATTAATATCCCTAAAATAGATCCTAATGTTATGCCAATGATACTAATTATTAAACCTTGTATAACAAATATATATGATATATTTATAGCTTGTGCACCAAATGTTCTTAAAATAGCTATATCTTTTTCTTTGTCATTTACTGTCATTACTAAAGAGGATAATAGATTAAATACTGCAATTAATACTATTATCATTAATATTATAAACATAATTTTTTTTTCTGTTTGTATAGCAGAAAACCAATTTTTATTAGTTTGAGACCAATCTATAGCTAACATAAAATTGGGTAATATACTATTAATTTTTTTAGATATTAAAGGTGCAATATACATATTATCAGTTTTTAATTTAATACCATATAACGATGATTCGCCTGCTATATTAATAGCATCTAATATGTTAATAATGACCATATTCATATCATATTCATAATATCCTGAATCGAATATTCCAGTAATATTAAATTTTTTAATATTTGGAGTAAATCCAATAATATGAGAAAAACTATTTGAAGAAATTAAATATATAGAGTCTCCAATATTTGCATCAATTGCATTAGCTAAATTTTTTCCTATAACAATATTATACTTTCCATGTATAAGGTCTTGTATTTTTCCATGTATCATATAATTTGTAATATCAGATATATTATTTTTATCTTGAATATCTATACCATTTATTAGAACTCCATTTAATATTTTGTTTTTCATAATGATAGCTTGAGAAGATACAAATGGCGTTCCTGATTTTATGTTATTAATATCTTTAATGTATTTATCAAAAATACCTTTCCATGAATTAATAAAATCTATTGCATTAACTTCTTTCACATATACTTCTATATGTGGTAAAAATGATAACATGCGATTACGAACTTCTTTTTCGAAACCATTCATAATTGATATTACAATAATTAATGAAGCCACTCCTAAAGCTATACCTAATGATGATATAAATGATATAAAAGAAATAAAATTTTTGTTTTTATTAAAAATAGAAATTTTTAAAAATTTAAATGCTAACCAAAATTCATATGGTACTTTCATGATAAAATTTTATAAATTATATTAAAATAATTATTTTAATATAATTTATAAATATAATGCATTTAATAATTACTCATATATTACCACCAAAAAATATTGCTAATGAAATAGCAAATATATTACCAGAAAAAGCTCCTAATTTATTTAAATTGATACAGTCTTATAATGTAAATGTATCTCATTTAGATTTAAACTATTTAAGTTGTACGGCTTTAGAATCTGTAATTTTAGAACTAAATGGATATAAATCAAATAATAAATTTAGAATTGGTCAATGGTTAGGTCAAATGAATATTAAAAATTATATTTATGATATTAATATGAATCCTATTTGGCTAATTGAATTAGTTAATTTGGATTTTATAAATGGAAATATAAGGTTGTATACTGCAGATGATTTAAATATTCAAAAAGAAGAAAGTCAAATTTTATTTGATAGTTCTCAACATATATTTAATCATTATGGATTTAAAGTATTCTTTGAAAATAAAAATTTTTGGGTAATATCATTACCTAAAAATTTTCATCCAAAGCTATGTATGAGTCCACAACTAGCAAAAAATTACTTTATTAACAATATATTTGATATTACACCATATAATAATATCTGGAGAATTTTGTTAAATAATATTCAAATACACTGGACATCTCATAAAATAAATAATAATAGATTCAAAAAATATTTGTTACCGATAAATTCTATATGGCTTTATGGTGGTTGTATACCAGATAAAATTAAAAAAACGTATGATCAAAATATTTTAATAATTAAAGATTTAGATAAATATTATAAAAATAATGATTGGAATATGTGGTTAAATGCTTTAACAGAAATAGATAATAAATATATATATAAGTATATTAATAATACTTGTGTTACTGATAATCTAATTTTACTTGGACATGATTATAGAGTCGATTTTAAATTAAATAATCATAAAAATATTTTTCAAAAAATTTTATATAAAAATTGGAGATATTGGTGGAATCAAGAAATTTAATAACAATTAGAGATATTCCATTAAATATGTATAATCATTTATTAAAAAATGGTATACATCCTATATTAGCCAAATTATGGTCTTCTAGAGGTGTAACAGATATTAAACAAATATCTAAAAAATGGATAGATATGATATCGCCATTTAAGATGTTAAATATTATAGAATCAGCTAATACATTAGCTGATTCTATAATAAATCAAAAAAAAATATTAATAATAGCTGATTATGATTGTGATGGCGCAACAGCTTGTGCTGTTGCTATAAAATCTTTAAAAAGTATGAATGCGAATGTTGATTTTTTAGTACCAAATAGATTTGAAACTGGCTATGGTTTATCTAATAAAATAGTTGATATAGCTTATAATCATAAAAATGGTAAACCAGATATAATAATAACAGTAGATAATGGTATATCTAGTATAGATGGAGTTAGATCAGCAAATGAAAAAAATATTTCTGTAATTATTACTGATCATCATTTACCTGGAAAAATATTACCAGATGCATTACATATAATAAATCCTAATCAAGCTCAATGTGCATTCCCATCTAAAAATCTTGCTGGTGTAGGTGTAATTTTTTATTTAATGATAGTATTACGTTATATTCTTAGAAAAAGAGGTATATATAGTCATAAAGGTGGACCTCAATTAGAAAAATTATTAGATTTAGTTGCTTTAGGTACAATAGCAGATGTAGTAAAATTAGATGATAATAATAGATTACTAGTATCTAAAGGATTACAACAAATAAGAAGGGGAAATGCTCAAAAAGGATTAAACGCATTAATCAAATTATTAGGCATAGATTACAAAAATATCAATGTAGATCATCTTGGATTTAATATAGCTCCAAGAATTAATGCTGCAGGTAGATTAGATGATATTAGTATAGGAATAGAATGTTTAATTACTGATGATGATGATGTAGCTAATAAAAATGCTATACTGTTAGATCAAATAAATACTAAACGCCGTTTGATAGAAAAAACTATGAATCAAGAGGCAATAGAAATTACTAAAAATTATAAAAATCATAAAGATAAATTTTCTATATGTATATATAAACAAGAATGGCATCAAGGTATAATAGGATTAATAGCATCTAAATTAAAAGAAAAATTTTGGAAACCTGTTTTTGTTTTTGCAGAATCTTCAACGTTAGAAATTCGTGGTTCTGGAAGATCTATACCAGGAATAAATTTAAGAAATATTTTGGAACAGATATCTCTAGAATATAGAATCTTGAATTCATTTGGTGGACATGCAATGGCTGCAGGAGTGACTTTAAATAAATATAATTTTAAAATTTTTAGTGAAGCTTTTGAAAAAATTATCAATAACATATTTGATTCTGATACTTTTAAGCATATTATAGAAACTGATGGCGCTTTAGATATTGAATATATGAATACTTTTACCAGTGATTTAATTAATCAAGAAGTTTGGGGTAATGGATTTCCAGCCCCTTTATTTTTTGACGAATTTGCAGTAATAAAACAAGAAATTTTGAATAACAGTCACTTAAAAATGATACTTAAAAAAAATAATCAATTATTAACAGCAATATTTTTTGGTAAATGTTGTAAAATTTCTAATAATATTAAAGCAGTTTATAAATTAACAACTCAAACTTGGAAACAAAAAAGTTACTTTCAATTAATAATAATTGATATTATCAATTAAAAAAATTGAATTTATTTGTAATCGGAAATATCCAATCTGAAGAAAAAGATTGTTTTGTTAATATAGGACCCAAAATTCTTTGATATCTTTTGAATTCACTAGATTTTACTAAACTTAACACATGCTTTACATCTTGAGGTGAATAATTAAGACTAATTATTTCCTCATAAGTTTTTTTATTTTCTATAAAGTTTTCTAAAATTCCATCTAATATATCATATGGAGGTAAACTATCACTATCTAACTGATTTACTTTTAATTCAGCTGATGGTTTACGATTTATTATATTTTCAGGGATTACTATAGAAATAGTATTTCTATATTTAGCTAATTTAAATACCATTGTTTTGCTTACATCTTTCAAAACTGAAAATGCACCTATCATATCTCCATATAAAGTACAATATCCAGTAGCAATCTCTGATTTATTACTTGTATTTAATACAATAGCATTCATTTTATTAGATAAAGACATAAGTAAATTTCCTCTAACACGTGCTTGTATATTTTCCTCAGTTTTATCATTTTCTATACTATTATGAATATCAAATATATTAAATAATGTACTTTTTATAGATGAAACAATACTATCTATTTTTATATAAATATGTTTATTACCAATTATATCTGTCATTTTTTTAGCATCATTTATAGACATTTGAGATGTATATTTATATGAAAGCATTACTGTAGTAATTTTATCTTTACCAAGAGCATCTACAGCTATTGCTAATACTAATGCAGAATCTATTCCACCTGATAAACCTATAATAACATGATTGATATTATTTTTATGAACAAAGTCACGTAAACTTAATACTAAAGCATCCCAAATATTTTTATATAAGAAATCTTCATCATATAAATATTTATAACAATTTTTATTATCATTAAAGAATTTGATATTATCATGATCTAATTTTATTGTGATAAATGACAAATTTTCAATAAATCTAGGTAAGGTTATTATACTTTCTTTTTTATTATCTATTGCTAAAGAAGATCCATCAAAAATAAGGTCATCTTGTCCACCTACTAAATTTGTATAAATTAACGAACATTTATGTATATCTATATATTTTGAAATGATATTAAAACGTTCTTGATCTTTATTAATATGATATGGAGAAGCATTACATACTAATAATACTTGAACTCCAATATTATCAATTTTAGGTATTTCTATGCCTTTCCAAAGATCTTCACATATTATTACACCAAAATTTATTTCATTTACTTTAAAAATTAAAGGCTTTATATAACTAGCAGTAAAATAACGTTTTTCATTAAATATGGAATAATTTGGTAAATTATTTTTATAAAATGAAGTAATAATTTTTCCATTATATATTATAGAAATAGTGTTATATAACATTCCAGAAATAACGCTTACATGTCCTATTAAAACATATAGATCATTTAGTATTTTTAACTTATTAATTAATTCAAATAGTTTTTTATTTTGATAATCAATAAATTCTTTTCTCAATAAAAGATCATAAGGAGGATATCCTATTAAAGATAATTCTGGAGTAACAAATATATTTACATTATTTTTTTTAGCTATTTTTGCATTTTCTAAAATTTTATTAATATTACTATCTATATCACCAACACATGCATTCATTTGAAAAATAGCAATTTTTACATTTTTCATTAATCACCAAATTAAATAATCTTATTACGTAAATCATATCCAGATAAACTTTGATATGGTCGCAAAGATAAAACAGGGAGCATAGTAATCATATGATCCAAAATTCCACATTGAATCCTTTCATATTCTACCCATGCTGTTAAAGATGTAAAACAATAAATTTCAAAAGGAATTCCATCAGATAATGGTTCTAATGTTCTAACTATAATAGGTAAATCTTGTCTAAGCTCTTTATGAGATTTTAAATAAAATATAATATAATCTCTAAATATAGCTATATTAGTAAAACTAGAAAATTGTATTTTGTTGTTAATATTAAATTTTAAAAATATATCAAAATTTTCATTGTTAATACTATTTATTTCATTTTCATCTAAACATTTAATACTATTAATATCTATTTTTATATGTCTTTTAATTCTTCTTCCACCAGATTCGAACATATTTCTATAATTACGGTATGTTTCTGAAAATAATTTATAAGTTGGTATATTTGTAATAGTATTATCCCAATTTTGTACTTTAACTGTATGTAGTGCTATATCTTTTATAAAACCATCTGCATTAGATTGAGGCATTTCAATCCAATCACCTATTCTTAACATATCATTAGTAATTAATTGAGTACTAGCAACTAGTGATAACAAAGTATCCTTAAAAACCAGTAATAAAACTGCTGATATAGCACCTAATCCTGATATCATCCAAAGTGGAGATTTATCCATTAATATTGACAAAGATAAAATTGTGCAAATTATTATTAATAATAACTTAGCTATTTGTATATAATTTTTTATAGATTGAGTTTGAGCTCTAGCGCTAGAATCATATAAATCTTGAAATACATTTAATATACCTAAAAAAGCAGCAAAAATATAATACCATATAAAAACATGAGATATTCTAGAAATTATAACCGACATAATTCCTATATTTGGTACAAATTCTATTCCCATAAAAATTACAAAACATGGAACTGCATACAATATATTTTTATAAATATTATGTTGAACTAAATATTTATTATAATATTTATTATCATTAATTAATATTATTTTGTTTTTTGAAAACCAAGATATAAACTTATTGATAATCATTTTCGTTAAAAGAGAAGTTATAACTAATATAAATAACCATAATATAGTTTCAATATAATTAAATTGAGTTATATATTTATAATATTTTGACATTTTTATTAAATCCTTTAACTATTTATATATTTTTTAGTATAGGAGGTAAATCTGTACATATATTTTCTGCAGATTCGGCTGCCATAGCTATAGATTCTATAAAAGTTGGATGTGGATGTATAGTATTTGCAATATCATCAATATCAGAGCCCATTTCAATAGCTAATGCTATTTCACCAATGAGATCTCCAGCATGAGATCCTACTATACCTCCTCCAATTATTCTATTTGATTGAGAATCAAATATTAGTTTTGTCATACCATTAGGACAACCATTAGATATAGCTCTACCTGAAGCATTCCATGGAAATAGACCTAATTTTATAGATATGTTATTTTTCTTAGCTTCTAATTCAGTTAAGCCTACCCATGCAATTTCAGGATTCGTATAAGCTACTGATGGAATTATATTAGTGTTACAAAAAGAATTTTTTCCTGATATTACTTCAGCTGCAATATGCCCTTCATGTACTGCCTTATGTGCTAACATAGGATGGCCTATAACATCTCCAATAGCAAAAATATTAGGTATATTAGTCCTATACTGATTATCTACTTTTATAAAACCTTCTTTTGATATATTTAAATTTAAATTTTGTAAGCCAATATTATCAATATTAGGAGATCTACCTATTGCTTGTAAAATTAAATCATATTTAATGATTTGATCTGGAGCATTTATTCCTGTAAATTGAACATTGATGCCTTGATTATCAACTTCAACTTTTTCAATTTTAGTATCTAACATGATATTATCAAATCTATGTATATTCATGTTTTTCCATGATTGTACTAAATCATTATCTACACCTTTTAGTATAGAATTACTAGATTCAACTAAATCTAATCTTGCACCTAAAGATGAATACACCGTTCCCATTTCTAATGAAATAATACCTCCACCTATTAATAACATTTTTTTAGGAATAAACGGTAAATTTAATGCTGTTGTTGAATCCAAAATTCTATCATGTTTTGGCAAACATGATAATTTATTTGCAGAACTGCCTGTAGCAATAATAGCATATTTAAATTTAATAACATTGATAGTTTTGTCTTTATTAGTAATTGATAAATTGCATTGATCAATAAATTCACCAATACCTTGAAAAATTTTTACATTTCTTAACCGAGCAAGACTTAAAAGACCATTAGTTAATTTATTGATTACTTCATCTTTATGTTTTTTTAATTTTTGTAAATCTATTTTAGGTTGATCAAATAATATACCATTTTTTGATAAAGATTTTGCAACCTCAATAATATTTGTATTGTATAACAAAGTTTTAGATGGAATACAACCTACATTTAAGCAAACTCCACCTAAATTTGAATATTTTTCTACTATAGCTGTTTTTAACCCTAAATCAGCAGCGCGAAATGCTGCAGAATATCCACCAGGACCACCTCCTAGTACTACAACATCAAAATATATTTCTTTTGATGTACTTATATCATCGCATATTTCTTTTGATGTGCTTGCTTTTGCAGTACTTATATTATGGAAATCGTTCGATAATATTTCTAATTCTGCAATAATAGAACCAGTAGAAACCATATCTCCTACTTTCACAAAAATATTTTTGACTATACCAGCAATATTTGATGGAATTTCTATAGAAGATTTTTCAGATTCTAATACGATTACAGGGTCTTCTTTATTTAAAAAATTTCCTTCTTTTAATAATACTTCTATTACACATACTTTCTTAGAAGTGCCTATGTCAGGTATTACTATTTGTTTAGTATTTTTCATAAATATCTGTTCTCATCAAAGAATTACACGACTAAATTCAGCTAATAATTTACATAGATATACATTAAATCTAGCAGCTGCAGCTCCATCTATTACACGATGATCATATGATAATGAAATAGGTAATATTAATTTAGGTATAAAATCTGTACCATTCCATACTGGTTTATAATAATTTTTAGAAATACCTAAAATTGCGACTTCTGGTGCATTTATAATAGGAGTAAAGAAACTGCCACCAATACCACCAAGTGAAGATATAGAAAAACATCCACCGCTCATATCATCTGACATCAATTTATTTTCTCTAGCTTTCATTGATAATTGATTTATTTCTAACGTAATATCAATAATATCTTTTTTATCAACATTTTTTACTACAGGAACTAATAAACCATTTGGTGTATCTACCGCAAATCCTATATTATAATATTTTTTTAAAATCAATCTATCATTTTCTAAAGAAGAATTAAATTCAGGTATTTCTTTTAGAACTTTGGCAACTGCTTTCATTATAAATGAGAGCATTGTAATTTTTATATTCTTTTTTTTATATTCTTCATTCAGTGAAATACGTAACTTTTCTAAATTAGAAATATCTGCTTCATCATGATTAGTAACATGAGGTATTAATAACCAATTTCTATGTAAATTAGATTTGGCAATTTTTTTAATTCTTGATAAATTTTGATATTCAATTTCACCAAATTGCTTAAAATCAATATTAGGCCAAGGAATTGTACTTATATAATTTAAATCACCTGATATATCATGACTATTTTTTTGTAAAGATTTTTTTACAAACAATTTTACATCATCAAAATTAATTCTATTTTTAGGACTTGTACCTTTTACTAAAGAAATATCTACACCAAGTTCTCTTGCAAATTTACGTACAGATGGGGAAGCATGTGAAACTATATTTTTTAAATCATTTGTTAATTCAAATTTATTTATATTTTCATCAAAATAATTGTCTATTTTCTTATCAACATTATGTTCTTTTTCAATATTTATATCAACATTTTCTTGCATAACGTTACTATTAAAATAGTGTTTATTAGTTTTATTTTGATCAATAATTTTTTCAAGTTTGATAATAGTAGTACCATCCTTTACATTATCTCCAACATTGACTAATATATCTTTAACAATACCATCAGCATTTGAAGGTATTTCAACTGAAGCTTTTTCTGATTCTAATGTAATTAAACTTTGACCATTAGAAATAGTGTCATTAATATTTACTAGAATTTCTATTACTTTAAAAGTATTATTTTTTTCCATTCCTGAAATTTTTATTTCTAATATTTCACTCATTTAATTTTCTCTTTATGCATAATGTGGATTCATTTTATTTATATTGATATTGTATTTTTCAATTACTTCTAAAGATTTAGAAGCAGGTAATTTACCATCTTCTATTAAAGCATTAATTGCTTCTAATACAATAAATTTGCTGCTAATTTCAAAATGATCCCTTAATTTATTACGAAAATCTGAACGTCCAAATCCATCGCTACCTAATACTTTATAAATACGATTTTTAGGTATAAACTGTCTAATTTGATTAGCAAAAGCTTGAACATAATCTGTAGATGCAATGATAGGTCCTATAGTATTATTTAATTTTTCTGTAACATATGGTATTTTTTTATCTGTTGCATTTAACATATTAAATCTTGATATATCCATACCTTCACGATTTAGCTCAGTAAAGCTTGTTACACTCCAAATATCAGATCCAATATTCCAATCATTAAGCAAAAGTGATTGTGCTTCTATTACTTCTTGTAAGATAGCTCCACAACCCATAAGTTGTATACGATGATCTTTTTGTTCAGAAGAATTAAACATATACATGCCTTTAATTATTCCATCTTCATCACCAAATTTTAAGCCTGGATGTTCATAATTAGCATTCATGACAGTAATATAATAGAATACATTATCTTGCTGTTCAAACATCCTTTTTAAGCCAGAATGTATTATTACAGCTAATTCATGTGCAAATGCTGGATCATAAGAAATACAATTAGGTATTACTGAAGATAATATATGACTATGTCCATCTTCATGTTGTAAACCTTCACCATTTAATGTAGTTCTACCAGATGTACCACCTAATAAAAATCCTCTTGCTTGCATATCACCTGCAGCCCAAACCAAATCTCCTACTCTTTGAAAACCAAACATAGAATAATATATGTAAAATGGTATCATGGCATAGTTATTAGTCGAATAAGATGTAGCAGCAGCTATCCATGAACTCATTGCACCAGCTTCATTAATTCCTTCCTGAATTAGTTGACCATTTTGCTCTTCACGATAATACATTACTTGATTTTTATCTTCAGGGATATATTTTTGTCCTTCAGGAGCATATATAGCTATTTGACGAAATAAACCTTCCATCCCAAATGTTCTTGCTTCATCTGCAATAATAGGTACAATGCGCTTACCTAAATTTTTATCACGTAAAAGCTGGTTTAAAATTCTCACAAATGCTTGAGTAGTAGAAATTTTACGTCCTTCAAAAGTAGGTTCCAATATAGATTTAAATATATCAATAGAAGGTATTATAAGATTTTGAGTGTTAGTACGTCTTTTGGGTATATAACCACCTAAAGAAGCACGACGCTGTTTCATATATACCATTTCTGGAGAATTTTCTTTTGGTTTAAAATAAGGTAAATCTTTTACTTTGTCATCAGGTATTGGAATTTTAAAACGGTCTCTAAAATCTAATAAATCTTGTAATTCTAATTTTTTATGTTGATGTGTCGGGTTTTTAGACTGTGTTAAGTAACCTAACCCATATCCTTTAATAGTTTTTGCTAGTATAACACTAGGTTGATTTTTATGTGTTACAGCAGCTTTGAATGCGGCATAAACTTTAAAAGGATCATGACCTCCTCTATTTAATCTCCAAAGATCATTATCAGACATATGAGCAACTCTTTCTAATAATTTAGGATGTTTAGCAAAAAAATGTTCTCTAACGAATTTACCATCATGTGCTTTATATGATTGATACTCTCCATCAACTGTATTTTCCATAACCTGTTTTAAAATTCCATCAAAATCAGATTCTATTAAATCATCCCAATATCCACCCCATATTAATTTGATAACATTCCAATTAGCACCTATAAAGTTACTTTCTAATTCTTGTATAATTTTACCATTACCTCTAACTGGCCCATCTAGACGTTGTAAATTACAATTAACAACAAAAATTAAATTATCTAATTTCTCACGTGATGCTAAAGAAATAGCTCCTAATGCTTCTGGTTCATCCATTTCACCATCACCACAAAATACCCATACTTTACGGTCACTTGTATCTAAAATACCACGAGCATGTAAATATTTTAAAAATCTAGCTTGATATATAGCCATTAAAGGACCTAATCCAACAGATACCGTAGGAAATTGCCAAAAATTAGGCATTAATTTAGGATGAGGATATGAAGATAATCCCATGCCATTTACTTCTTGGCGAAAATTATTTAAATGTTCCTCTGATAAACGACCTTCTAAATAAGCTCTAGCATATATTCCTGGAGAAGAATGACCTTGAAAATATATTAAATCTCCTAAATGATTTTCATTATCAGCTTTCCAAAAATGATTTTGTCCACATGAAATCATAGTTGCTAATGATGCAAAAGAAGATAAATGTCCACCTAAATTTCCACCATCATCAATTTTATAACTATTAGCCTTTACAACCATTGCCATAGCATTCCATCTTATATAAGAATTTATTTTTGATTCTAATTTAAAATCGCCTGGGTAATCAGGTTGTAATTCTTTAGGTATTGTGTTGAGATAAGGTGTATTTGTAGTTTTTTGTTTATATATGTTTAAACTAGAAGCTTTATTAATTAAAGAATTTAATAAAAAACTGGCTCTTTCTTTACCTGAAAATTTAATTACAGAAAGTAGTGCATCAAGCCATTCTTTAGTTTCTTGAGAATCTTCATCTTGTTGCATTTGATTTAAAGATGACATGATATGTCTCCTACATAATATTAGTATTTATACATTAGCCAATAAATATATAATTTTTTATTTATTTAATTTTGATAAAAATATATTAGACATATAAATTTAAATTTATATGTCTAATATTAATTAGAATTGTTGACTATATTTCATATTACTTATAATTAGATAAAATCTATATATAAATAAATTTTGATATCATGATATCATATGCTTTATTAAATTAATAAATAACATTAACTATTGTTTTAAAAAAACATTATATTTTGATAATATCCCTAAACTAAATTAAAAAAATTTAAAAATTATGAATAATAATGCCAAAATCATAGACGGACATGCTGTATCAAAACTAATATATAATGATATTGATATTAAAATTAAAATGCTTGCTAAAAAAAATATCATACCAGGATTAGCTGTTATTGTAGTTGGCAATGATCCAGCTTCAAAAATATATGTAAAAAATAAAATAATAGCTTGTCAAAAATACGGAATTTTTTCTATGAAACAAGAATTTTCAGAAGATATAACTGAAAATGAATTATTAAATTTTATAGAAAAATTAAATATAAATTTAAAAATACACGGTATATTAGTACAATTGCCGCTTCCTAAACATATTAATAGTAAAAAAATAATTGAAGCAATTAATCCTAAAAAAGATGTTGATGGATTTAGTCCTAGTAATATAGGACGTTTAGTAACAAATGATCCTTTATTTATACCTTGTACTCCATATGGAATTTTAAAAATACTAGAAAATCAAAATATTGATTTTAAATCTCTAGAAATAGTAGTAATAGGTACAAGTAATATAGTTGGTAAACCAATTGCTATGCTAATGTTAAATAAAGGTGCAACAGTAACATTATGCAATTCTAAAACCAAAAACTTATCTTTACATACGAAAAATGCAGATATAGTTATAGTAGCTACTGGAAAGATAAACACTATAAACGGATCTATGATAAAACAAGGAGCCATTGTAGTGGATGTTGGAATTAATCGCAATAAAGAAGGTAAAATATGTGGTGATGTAGAATTTACATCAGCAAGTCAAATAGCTAGTGCAATTACACCTGTGCCTGGTGGTGTCGGACCAATGACTATTGCAATGCTAATTTACAATACTGTAAGATCAGCAGAAATACAACAAAATTTAAATAATTAATTTAATTTTTATAAAAAAATAAATTATTAAAAAATGTAAAAATCAACATATTGAAAAAGATATATTTTATGAAAATTTTTTAATTTCTTATATTTGCTAATACAACTATTATTAATAATTGGATAAATATAAATTATAATTTAGATATTTTTCATATTTATGTCTTTTACTCTTCAATATTTTATTAAAATTAATCTGTTACATAGCAAAAAATTTCATCAATTTTTTGATAATGATTTTCAATCATAGCTAATCAATAACTAAGAAAGCAAATTTTCTGCTACCCAATTCTTAGCAAAATTTTCCGCTAAATATCTTGCTTCATACAAAGATTCACAAGATCCAAGATAAGAAAATGTAGTACCTATCTCCGTACCACCTTCTGCAGTAACAGTTAAAAATACACCATAACCGCCTGTATCTATAGCAGCAGTAGAAACATCTACTAATAATTCCTGATCTTTAAATTGCATATAATATAAAACTCCATATCAAATTAATATTAGTCAATATCATATTCATAAAATATTTATCAATATTATTTAAAATAAAAACATATTATATATGATTATATATTATTGATAACTCATGAGAAATAATATTCATACAATCATTAATAACAATATCTTCTAATGTTTTATATTTACTTTGAAAATAAAATCTAAGCCCAATGTTTTTTAAATTATTAGAAGAATTTTCCCATACGTCAAATATATTAAAATTATTTAGTATGGAAGATATTTTTTCATGCTTATTAATAATATTATTAATATTATCTAATATCATCTGATAAGATATTTTTTTATCAATTTTAATTGATAAATCACGTATAATAATTGGAAAATGAGAAATATTTTCTACATTTATAATATCTTTTTCAACTAAATAATTAGTATTGAGTTCGAATACAATAGGCGACAAAGGTAAATCTATTAATTTCGTTAAAGTAGGATTTAATTCTCCTATAAATCCTACTTCTTCATTATCAATATAAATTTTTGCTCCACGACCTGGATGTAATATTTTATTAAAACAAGCTTTAAATATAAGTTTTCTTTTTTTTGAATTAAACAATGTCTCTATATCACTTTTAATATCATAAAAATCAATATTTCTATTCTTTAATCCCCATTGATCTTCAAATATAGAACCAAAACCAGCACCAGCTAAAAAAATAGGTTGATCAACCCCATTTATATGAAAATCATTACTTTTGATATTATTATTTTTAATAAAAACTCTACCTATTTCAAACAACTTTATAGAAGATTGTTGCCTATTAAAATTATATTTTATTTTGTTAATTAATCCAGATATTAAAGATGTTCTCATTACAGATAAATTATTTGATATTGGATTTAATATATTAATATGATCACAAGATTCTGAAAATTGTAATTCATCTTTTAAATCTATAAAACTATAATTTATGATTTCATGATAGTTACGTCCTGACATTATTTTTCTTAAATCATGCAAAGTAAATTTATATTCAAAATCAGGTTTAAGAATATTAGGAGCTTTTACACTTATTTCGGGTATATTATTAAAACCATAAATTCTTGCTACTTCCTCTATTAAATCTTCTTCTATATTTATATCAAATCTATAAGATGGAGGTATAACATTAAAAGTATTATTATTTTCTTTAGTAAAATGAAAACCCAAATTATCAAATATTTCTTCGATATTAGATACATCAATATTGATACCCAAAATTTTATTACATCTACTTGTTCTAAATAATATTGGATTTCTTTTAGGCATAGAGTAGCAATAATCATCTATAGTATCTATATTTCCACCACAAATTTCTGATATTAAACTAGAAATAATTTCCATAATGTATATAGAATCTTGATAATCAACACCACGTTCAAAACGATAGCTAGACTCTGAAGTAATTTTATATTTTTTTGCTTTACCTATTATAGCTTTAGGATACCAAAAAGCTATTTCAATATAAATATTTTCTGTATTTTTACTAATAGAAGATTGCATTGAACCCATAATACCAGCAATACATTCAATCCTATTATTTGAAGAAACAACAGCAACATCTTGATCTAAAGATATTATTTGATCATTTAATAAATGTACTTTTTCATTTTGTTTAGCAAATCTTATAATAAATTCTTTACCATTAATTTTATCAAAATCATATATATGCGAAGGATAACCATATTCAAGCATAATATAATTAGAAATATCTACTAATGCAGAAATACTTTTTATACCAGAATATTCTAAGCGTTTTTTTATCCACAAAGGAGACTCAATATTATTATTAATATTACGTATAATTCTTCCAGTAAATCTTCCACATACATTATCTATGTTTATATGTACTGGAAAATTTTTTTTCTTTGATAAATTACCATTTTCCAAAAAATTTGATTTATTTTCAAATAAATTTATTTTTGTATTAGTTAATGCTGATAATTCTCTTGCTATACCAATCATAGATAAACAATCAGATCTATTAGGTGTAATTTTTAAATTAAATATAGAATCAATAAACAAATTATCTATATCATTCAATTTAGTACCGACAGAGATATTTTTGTTAATGACTATAGCATCTTGATTAGAAGATAAACCTAAATCTATATTTGAACATATATGGCCATTATAATTGATTCCATTCAAATTTTTAGATACAGTTTTTATACCATTTGGCAAAATAGTATCATTTATAGCATAAATAAATTTTTTATATTTAAAATTGCCAAGTTTTGTAAAAGATTTTTTTCTACATAATACTTTTTGATAATTTTCATTGCCACAATGTACATTGCATACAAGCATATCATCTGATTGATTATGTACATAATAATCAACAATTTCTACAACTATTAAATTATTATAATCATGAAATTGATGTGATATATATTCAATGTTATCGACTTCTGACCCAGACATTGTAAGCAAATTAGCAATTTCTTCAGTAGTAAAGTTATTAAGATTTATAATTTCTCTCAACCAAGATTCTAAAATTTTCATAATATATTAAATTACTTTATTTGAGATAAAAAACGCAAATCACCTTCATAAAAATTACGTAAATCACTAATACCATAACGTAACATTGTTAAACGCTCTAATCCAGAACCAAAAGCAAAACCCATATATTTTTCTGGATCTAAACCAAAATTACGAATAACATTTGGATGAACTTGACCAGCACCTGATATTTCTAGCCATTTGCCCTTATTAGGGCCAGTTTTAAACATCATATCCATCTCTACAGAAGGTTCTGTAAATGGAAAAAATGAAGGTCTAAATCTAACATCCAAATTTTCTTGTTCAAAAAAACAACGCAAAAAATTAATATATATAAATTTTAGATTCGCAAAAGATATATCTTCAGATATCCATAAACCTTCAACTTGATGAAACATAGGTGAATGAGTAGAATCATTATCTACTCGATAAGTTCGACCCGGAGAAATTACTTTTATAGGTGGTTTATGAGATTTAGCATACCTAACTTGCATAGGGCTAGTATGAGTTCTTAATAAAAGTTTTTTACCATAATTATCATTCATATCTAAATAAAATGTATCCTGCATTGATCTTGCTGGATGATCAATAGGATTATTTAATGCAGTAAAATTATTCCAATCATCTTCTATTTCAGGTCCATCAGCAACATCAAATCCTATAGAATGAAAAATTTTTTCAATTCTAGCCCATGTTATCATTATAGGATGTATACTACCGCCTAAAAAACCTCTACCTGGTAAAGTAACATCTATATATTCTTTATTTAATTTGTCATTTAAATAAACATTAGAAATATGATTACGTCGATTTTTTAATAAATTTTCTATTTGAGATTTACAAGAATTAGCATAAATTCCAAATTGTTTTCTATCTTCTTTTTTTATTTTGCTTATATTTTTTAATAATTTTGTTACGCTACCTTCTTTTCCTAGAAATTTAGATTTTATTTGTTCTAGAGAAACTAAGTCGTTTGTATTATTAAATTCTATATTAGCATTAGAAACTAATTCTTCAAATAATTTCTTCATAATTATAAATTAAAATAAGACGTAATATAAAAATTAATTATATCACGTCTTTAAAACACCAAATAAGGATTATTTGTTATATTGTATGAATATTATTATGATATTTTAAGATACAATAGATGATTTAACTTTATTTACAATAGCAGCAAAACCTACTTTATCTCTAATTGCTAAATCAGATAATACCTTTCTATCTAATTCTATCATTAATTTTTTCAATCCAGCTATAAAAACACTATATGACATATTATGTTCTCTAACAGCTGCATTAATTCTAGTGATCCATAATGCACGAAATGTCCTTTTTCGATTACGACGATCTCTATAGGCATATTGTCCTGCACGCATCACTGCTTGTTTTGCGATACGAAATACATTATTACGGCGTCCACGATACCCTTTAGCTGCAGTAATGATTTTTTTATGGCGAGCATGAGCAGTGACACCACGTTTTACTCGAGGCATGATTTAATCTCCATTATAAAGCATAAGGCATCATATTTTTAACTAAAGCAACATCAGATTTATGCACAGATGTTGTACCACGCAATTGACGTTTAAGTTTGGTATTCTTTTTTGTCAATATATGACGTTTAAAAGCTTGTCCGCGCTTAATGGAACCGCTACCTCTAATTTTAAAACGCTTAGAAGCGCTTTTTTTAGTTTTCATCTTAGGCATATTAATTCCTAAACACTTTTAATAATTATAGATTAAGGTGTTTATTAAAAATTTATTAATAAATCTTATTTTACCAAAAAATCTATTTCTTTTTGAAGATATATTGTAACTCGAAAAACTAAATAAAATAAATAAAATATGAATATTTTATTGATTATTTTCTAATTTAATAATTTTTTCTTCTAATTGTTTCAATTGTAAAGATAAATCATGTACTTTATTTATTAAATTTTCTAATATTTCTGTTTGAAGTTCAAATTCATCTTTGGTAACAAGATCTAATTTTTTTAAAGATTCTAATCCTATATTATGTAAATTATTTTTAATAGATACCAGATCACTATTGTTTACTAAATTATTAAATTTTTCCAAAATATTATTTAAAAACGGATTATGAATCATAAATACTCCAATTATGTGTATCTTAATAGTTTAATACAAAAAATAAATTAAATATGTAATATAAATATCATATAAATATGATTTACCTATTCAGTATAATCTTAAAATTATATATAATAAGTATGTTTGTAAAAAACAAATTATATATTTATAATATTCCTGAGAGTATTATAACTCTCGATGTAGTATCTTTTATATAATATATTTAAGATTTTTGATTTATAGTTAAAGAGGTTTTTTAAATGTCTGAAATTAACAATAGCCATAGTTCTGGAAATACAGAGAAATCCATAGGTACAGTAAAATGGTTTAATAATTCTAAAGGATTTGGCTTTATTGCTCCAGATGATGGTGGTGAAGACATATTCGCACATTTTTCATCAATTCAAATGAATGGATTTAAAGCATTAAAGGAAGGTCAAAGAGTATCTTATAAAGTTGTTCCTGGACAAAAAGGTAAACAAGCTATTGATATTAATGCAATTTAATCGCATAGGTATAGATACCTAATTTACCTAATATTCCACATATTTATAATATATGTGGAATATTTTTGTAAATAATTATTTCATATTAAAATTTTCATTGACGAAATCCCAGTTAATTAAATCCCAAAAAGATTCAAGGTATTTAGGACGTGCATTTCTATAATCAATATAATAAGCGTGTTCCCATACATCACATGTTAATAATGGAATATCAGATGTAGTAACCGGCGTATAAGCATTACTAGTATTCACTATTTCCAAATCTGAATTTTCTTTTTTTACCAACCATGTCCATCCAGAACCAAAATTACTAATAGCCATATTACTAAAATCTTTTTTAAAATTATCTAAGCTTTTCCATTTAGATATAATTGCATTTAGTACTAAATCAGATGGTTTTTTTTTATTTGGAGATAGACTATTCCAATAAAAATTATGATTCCAGACTTGTGCTGCGTTATTAAATAATGCTCCAGAAGATTTTTTAATAATTTCTTCTAAAGTTGCATTTTCATAAATTTCATTATTAGAAATAAGATTATTTAAGTTGTTTATGTACGTTTGATGATGTTTTCCATAATGAAATTCTATAGTTTCTTTAGATATTAATGGAGATAATGCATTAACATCATATGGAAGTTCAGGTAAAGTAAATAACATATATATACCTTTTAAGTATGATTATTTGAAAAAGTCATTTTTAATAATTAATGTATATTTTATAAATATTAGTATAGCATTATAAACACAAATTATATTTATAAAAAAATTATCAAATTAGTACAAACATACTATTAATATAATTAATAATTATGTTATACACAAACTTATCAACAGAAATTGTGGATATTTTTTTAATAAATTTAGAATAATTTTACTATTTATAAAAAATAAAATATTTTATTTGAATAACTTATTTTAATAGATATATTAGAATATTAAAAATAATATAATAAAATATTTGCATTAATAGTATTTACAAAATTATCAAATAAATATAAATATAAGGTTTTATGTATAATTAAAAATATATTGCTATAATATAAAAATAATGTATTGATTTAAAAAAAATAGAATAATATAAATTATGAAGACTAATATTTTAGAAGTTTTAGTTTGTCCTATATGTAAGAATAAGTTTGATATAGATTTACAAAATAACAAATTAATATGCAAATTAGACTCTATTGATTTTTATATAGAAGATAATATCCCTATATTACTTAAACCAGAAGATTGTTTCATGAAAAATTAATTTCAATAATTTAGATATTATTGTAAATTTTTTATTATGATAATTAGAAGTAATCTATTTTGTTTTGGCATTACCTTAATGGATAAAAATATTTGAAATTAACATTCATTATTAATAAAAATTAAATTACATAACAATAAAACTTTAATATTCTATAAAATTAGATTATAGAGTTTTTGTAAATATTTATATTTATTAACTATTAATTAATAATTAATTTTGTAAATATCAATAAACTAAAAGCTATTTGTAATAGTAACCTTTTGTTGTTCCATAACTAAATTTAACAAATAAATTTTAAATCAATATACAAAGCTATAGAATACAGCATATTTATATGACAATTTTTTATTAAAACATAATTTAGAAAAAATTAAATATTGAGATTTGTTTAATATTTAGTTTTATAAAATAGTATTTTACAGTTATGACATATAAAAATAATATTTATAAATTGATACATTAAAAGAGATTACAAAAAAGTATAAGGAAAATTTTTAAATCTGTAAATTTTAGTAAATACTATAATAGGAGATAGAATATGCGTCTTATATTGCTCGGACCCCCAGGAGCAGGCAAGGGCACCCAATCTGTATTTTTAACAAAATATTTTCATATTCCACAAATTTCTACAGGTGATATGTTAAGATCTATTATGCAATCTGATTCATCCATAGCTAATGATATTAAAAACATAATAAATGCTGGTAAATTAGTTAGTGACGAGTTGATTATTAAATTAGTAATAGATCGAATTTCACAGAATGATTGTCAAAATGGATATTTGCTTGATGGTTTTCCTAGAAATGTTTTTCAAGCTCAGGCATTAGAAAAAATAAATATTAAAATAAATTTTGTAATTAATATTGAATTGTCTGAAAAAATAATAGTGGATAGAATTAGTGGTAGATTAATACATCCAGCTAGTGGTAGAACTTATCATATAAATTTAAAACCACCAATTAATCAAGGTATAGATGATATAACTGGAGAACCTTTAATACAAAGAGATGATGATAAAGTCGAAACAGTCAAAAATAGATTATCTATATATTATCAAAAAACTAAACCGCTAATTGATTACTATTTATCTTTATCTAAATTAAATAATAATGCACCAAAATATTTGCAAATTTCTGGATTAGGTACTGTAGAGGAAGTAAGAGATAGAATATTAAGCCATATATTGTAACTAATTTTGATGTAATATGAATATAATAAAATCAACTTTAATTATTAGCATTATTACGTTTTTTTCTAGAATTAGTGGATTATTTAGAGATATATTAATTACTTATACATTTGGTTCAAATTATTTAACAGATTCATTTTGGATTGCTTTTCGTATACCTAATATGTTAAGACGTTTATTAGCAGATGGATCTTTTGCACAAGTATTAACGCCTGTAATTAGTAATGCTAAATCTAATTTTAATGAATATAATTTTCAATTATTAATTAATAAAATATTTACAATATTAATATTATTTTTAATATTTTTAACGGTATTAGGAATTTTATTTGCGCAAATTATTGTTAGTTTTATAGCTAGTGGTACATTATATAAAGAAGATTTTTTATTGATTACTAATATGACTAGAATTATGTTTCCTTATATAATGTTTATGTCTATAGTAGCTTTATATTCTTGTATATTAAATGTTTGGAAAAAATTTTTTTTGACTGCATTTACACCTATTTTACTAAATATTGCTATTATTTTTTGTTGCATGTTATATAAAAAATCCATATATATATTATCAATAGGAGTATTAATTGGTGGATTTTTACAATTATTAGTACAGTGGTTATATCTATATTATTATAATTTATCTCCAAAGTTTGATATTAATATATTTGAAGCATGGAAAGATAAAAATGTACAAAATATACTTAGCAAAATGCTTCCTGCTTTTGTTGGAGTATCAATAATTCAAATATCTTTAATAATTAATACTAATATAGCTACTTGGTTAAGTACAGGAAGTATTACATATATTACATTAGCTGATAGAATCATGGAATTTCCAAATGCTATGCTTGGAATTACTTTAACTACTATTCTATTACCGCTTTTATCTAAAAAATATTATGAAAAAGATTATGAAGGATATAATAAAATTCTTAATTGGGCATTAAGTTTAGTTATATGTATTGGAATACCTATAGCTATATTTATGGCAATATTATCAGAAGGATTAGTATCTGTATTATTTTATTATGGAAAATTTAATTTTTATGATGTAAATCAAACACAGAGCATTGTATGTGCCTATTCTATAGGAATTATTAGTTTAATATCTATTAAAATATTAGGATCAGCTTTTTATGCAATGCAAGATATTAAAACTCCTTTAAAAATTTCTATAATCTCTTTAATAATTACACAATTTTTTAATATAATATTTGTCCCCATATTTGATTATGTTGGTTTAGCAATTTCAATAAGCTTAGGTGCAATATTAAACTCTTTATTATTAATTAAAAAATTAATAAAATTTAATATTTTTAAACCTAATAATCAATTAAAAAAAATAATATTTTCTATATGCCCTTCTGCAATAATATTGATTATTTGTACTAAATTTATTAATACTAATATATATTGGATATCTTTAAATGATAATTATGTCTTAAGATTTGTTATACTTATATCAATTTTATTAATTTGTTTATTTATTTATATTTTATCATTATTTATTTTTGGTATAAAATTAAAAGATTTTTCATATATTAATAATTATTAATTTAAATAAACTAATCACTTAAAATTGCAATTTTATCAAAATTTGATAAAATTCAAAAAATATAATTTTAAATGTAAAATTTTCTTAAAGATAAAAAAATGGCTAACACTATTCAAGCTCGTAAACGTTCTAGACAATCTGATCATCGCAATAAACATAATTCTAGCCTACGTTCGATGTTACGTACTGCTATTAAGAGAGTACGTCAATTTATTGATTCTGGAAATAAAGATAATGCTACTGAATCTTTCAAAAAGGCTAATAAAACTATTGATATAGTTGCTGATAAGGGTATTATTCATAAAAATAAAGCTGCTAGACACAAAAGCAGGTTGTCACATGCAATTAAAAATATGAAATAAATACTTAAAATATGATTATTGCTACATGGAATGTTAATTCATTAAATGTTAGATTAAATCAGGTATGTGATTTTTTATTAAAACAAAATATAGATATTCTTTGTTTACAGGAAATAAAATTACAAAATAATAATTTCCCAATAAAAGATATAAATAATATAGGATATCGTGCATATTGGAATGGACAAAAAAAATATAATGGAGTAGCAATTCTAAGTCGATATCCTTGTTTTAATATAATTGATAAATTAAATAATTCTATTGATGAAGAAAAACGCTTTTTAGCATTAGATGTATTCATTAATTTAAAAAAATTGAGAATCATTAATATATATTGTCCTAATGGGCAAAATATTAAATCTCAGAAATTTGAATATAAAGTTGCATGGTTTAAAACATTAATTAATCATTTGCACTATGAATTAAAATTTAATAAAAATTTAATTTTAGCTGGAGATTATAATATTGCTCCTAATCAAACAGATATCTATGATTTTAAGTTATTAAAAAATAAAATTTTATGTTCCGATAAAGAAATAAAAATATTTAAAAATATTCTCGACATTGGATTAAATGATACATATGAATTATTTGCTCCATTAGATAAAAATTTTACGTGGTGGGATTATAGATTTAATTCATTTAAACGTAACTTAGGAGCTAGAATTGATCATATATTAATTTCAGATAATATTAAAAAATTTTGTAACAGTTATATTATTGACAATAATATAAGAAATAATCATAGACCATCAGATCATGCACCAGTAATAATTAAATTAGCTATATAATAATATAGGGGGTGATAGCTCAAAAGGTAGAGTTTCGTGTTCGCAATGCGAAGGTTGGGAGTTCAATTCTCCCTCACTCCACCAAATAATATTAATATTTGATATTATTTAAAAGCAGTTTCCATAAAAGTACGTAATTTTCTAGAATGTAATTTTTCTGGAGGCATATTTCTGAGTAATTCCAAAGTTTTTATTCCTATTTCAAGATGCTTATTAACTTGTTGAACATAAAATTTACTTGCCATACCAGGTAATTTTAATTCTCCATGGAGAGGTTTATCTGATACACATAGTAAAGTACCATATGGAACTCTTAATCTAAAGCCATTTGCTGCTATAGTTGCTGATTCCATATCTAATGCAATAGCTCTAGATTGAGAAAATCTTTCTACTAATTCATGATTATCTCTTAACTCCCAATTCCTATTATCAATAGTAGCTACTGTACCAGTTCTCATAATTTTTTTTAACTCCCATCCTGATAAACCTGATACTTCTTCAACAGCTTTTTCTAATGCAACTTGTATTTCTGCTAATGCTGGTATTGGTACCCAAGTAGGTAAATCAGAATCTAATACATGATCATCTCTTACATAAGCATGAGCGAGCACATAATCTCCTAATTTTTGAGAATCTCTTAATCCTGCACAATGACCTAACATTAACCAAGCATGAGGACGCAAAACTGCAATATGATCAGTAATTGTTTTTGCATTAGAAGGTCCAACACCAATGTTTATCAATGTAATTCCTGAATGATTTTTCCTAATTAAGTGATAGGCTGGCATTTGTGGTATTTTTTTAGCATTATTTTTAATATTATCAATATTTTTATTATCTTTAGTAGTAATAATATTATTAGGTTCAATTAATGCTTCATATTCACTATTACCAGATAGTATCAATTTTTTAGCTATAGTACAAAACTCATCTACATAAAATTGATAATTAGTAAAAAGTATATAATTTTGAAAAAAATCAGGTGATGTAGCAGTATAATGTTGTAAACGATGTAATGAATAATCAGTACGAATTGCTGTGAAAGGTGCTAATGGCTTAAAGTCATTATGCGTACTTTTTTTCCAAGTCCCATTAACTATATTATCATCCGTAACTGATAAATCAGGAACATCAAAAACATCTCTTAAAGGTCTTTTTATAGAATCAATTTTATAACCTTCCACATGAGACCCATAAGGTAATGCAAAATGTAAAGGCATAGGCAAGTCTGATTCACCTATAAATACAGGTACTTTATGATTTTGTATTAACAAATTTATTTGATCCAAAAGATATTCTTTAAAAAGCTTCGGTTGAGTAATAGTAGTTTGATAAATTCCTGGTCCTGCTACACTACCATAAGAAAATCTTGAGTCTAGAATATCATGAGTACGCACAAATATTCTTATAGCTGGATAATAAGCTCTTACTCTTGATGTAGTAAAATTTTTTTTATTTAAAATGTCATTAAAAGTATTTTGTAAAAATTTAGTATTTTTATCATATATTTCTATTAATAATTTTATTGCATGTTCAGCATTTTGACAGCCTTGAAATGATATAGCAGGTGGACTATAAAATGTTGAATTGTGAGTTTCCATATCAATTTTAGTATTATGCATAATAAATTACCTTACATTTAATTATCAATATTATGAAAAAAGTTTCATTATTGTATATTGAATTTTGAATGGAATAAAATAATAATAATATTCATATTAAATTACTATAAAAAATATATTTAATATAATTGATAAAAAGTAATGTAAAATTTATATTAATAATTATTATCAAATTATATTATATATGAAATTAATAATATTGATAAAACAATATAATTTTGATGTAACAATATCATTAACGTTAAATAACTAAGGTAATTATACAAAATATATAATGAATATAGAAAATAATAGTATATTTATACTTGTTGCCCCTAGTGGAGCTGGCAAATCTAGTTTAGCTAAAGCTTTAATTAAAAAATATAATTCTATTTTTTTATCTATTTCTGTTACAACTAGAAATAAAAGACTAAATGAAATAGATGGCGTAGATTATCAGTATGTTTCACTAGAAACTTTTGAAAATATGAAAAAAAATAAAATGCTATTAGAATGGGAAAATGTCCATGGTAATATGTATGGAACTCCATTGCAACCTATTATATCAGCATTAAATAATTGTCAAGATGTTTTGTTAGAAATAGATTACAAAGGTGCGAAAAAAATTAAAAAAATTTTTCCTAATTTAATAACTATTTTTATTTTACCTCCATCATTATATGAATTGAAAAGACGTTTACAAAATAGAGCCCAAGATGATAATGATACAATTAAAAAAAGATTACAAAATGCTTCAAAAGAAATAAAATATACTCGAGAATGTGAATATGTTATTATAAATGACATATTTAATGATGCATTAACAGATATTGAACAAATTATTAGAACGGAAAAATTAAAATTCAGAGTGCAATCAAAAAAATATTTTAATTTATTTAAAGAACTCGGTATATTTGATATTTAAATAATAGATTTGTTTTAATATTAAATTTAATTAATTTAATCACTACAAAATATAAAAATATGGATTCTGTTACAATAGAAAGTTGTTTAAAAAATATAAATAATCGTTTTATACTAACATTAGTAGCCGCTCATAGAGCTAGAGAATTAGTACAAGGTCATGCTCCTAAAATGGAAACAAAAAATAAATATGCTATTACTGCACTTAAAGAAATTAGTAATAAATTAACTGGATTAGAAATGCTTGATAAGTTATTTTCTAAATAATTTCAAATTTTATTTAATAATAAATAATTATAGATATATGGATTTTTATAATAAATTAACAATATCCTGGAAAAAAAATAATTCACTATTAGTAGTGGGGCTAGATCCAGAACCTAGTAAATTTCCTAAAGAATTAATTGAAAAAAAAGAATCTATTTTTGAATTTTGTAAATGCATAGTTGATGCTACAAACAATTATGTTTGTGGATTTAAAATACAAATAGCTTATTTTTCTGCATATAAAGCTGAAAATCAATTAGAAAAATTATGTAATTATATAAAATTAAATTATCCTGAATTAATAACAATATTAGATGCTAAGAGAGGCGATATAGGGCATACATCAGAAAAATATGCTCAAGAAATATTTGAACGATATGAAGTTGATTCTGTTACTGTAAATCCATATATGGGATTAGATGCTATTTTACCTTTCTTAAATAGAAAAAATAAAGGAGTGATAATTTTATGTAAAACCTCAAATAAAAGTAGCAAAGATTTTCAAGAATTAATATTAAATAATGGGAATAGTCTATATTTACATATTGCAGATACAATTGCAAAAAAATGGAATTATAATAAACAATGTGCTTTAGTAGTAGGGGCTACATTTCCAAATGATATAAAAAAGGTTCGTGATATAGTTGGAGAAGATATGCCATTATTAATACCTGGTATTGGAGCTCAAGGAGGTAATTTAGAATCTACTATTAATGCTGGAATCAATAAATTAGGATCAGGAATTTTAATCAATTCATCTAGAAATATATTATATCCTTATATTGATAATATAAATATCAATTGGATGCAATATTCTGCAGATCAAGCTAAAGTACTAAATAATAAAATCAATAGTATTATTAATGATTCTTTTATTAAAAAATAATATTTATTATAAATATTGTAAATATTGCTGCAAATAAATCATCTAACATTATTCCAAATCCATTTTTAATAAATTTATCAACTATGTTGATTGGAAAAGGTTTAATAATATCAATTATTCTAAATAATAAAAAAGATATTAACTTTATATAAAAAATATCTTTTACTAATAATAACACTAACCAAAAAGATATAATTTCATCTATCACAATACTTGGATGATCACTTAATTTTAATTCATTATTTAATTGATCGCATATATAGCAACCATAAAAAAAACCTACAATAATTATTGTGATTATAAAACTTGAAGATAAAAAATCTGATAACAAATACCAAATTAACCAAGAAAATAATGTTGCAGTAGTTCCTGGAGCTATAAATAACCCACTTCCTAAACCAAATGCTAAAGCTCTATTTGGTTTTTTAAATATCCATTTAAAATTTATAATCATTTTAATATTATTTGATTCTTACTTAAAATGATCAAATCCATTAATATCATAATTTTTTTCAATACCATTAATTTTTAAAGTAGTATTAGAAGTAATATTGCCAATGACACTTAATTTAATATTTAACTGTTTTGCAATATCAACTATTGTATCATGTTTATGTAATGGAGCTGTAAAGCATAGCTCATATAAATCTCCACCATTTAATACAGCATATTTTTTTATATTTTCTGGTAATTTGATAACTTTATTAGAAATTGGGATAGCTTTATAATTAATATTAGCACCAACCTTACTAGCTTCTAAAATATGATTTAAATCTTGTATCAAACCATCAGATATATCTATAGCAGCATTTGCATGATCTATTAGTTCTTTACCTAACGTTATTCTAGGTATAGGCATTTCTAAAGATATTTTGATATTTTCTAAAATATTATCAATATTATGAATTTGACCAGACAAAATACGATATGCAATATCAGGTTCTCCAAAAACTCCAGAAACCCATATTTCATCTCCTATTTTTGCATTATCTCTTTTCATTGATTTGGTATTAGGTATATTTCCAAAAATAGTTACATTGATTATTATGCTTTTATTACTTTTTGTAGTATCGCCACCAATCAAAGGGCAATCATATTTTTCAGAAATATCATAAAAACCTTTTGAAAATTTAAATAACCATTCTTTATTAAATGTTGGTATACCAATACTTAATAAACAACCTATAGGATGCGCACCAACAGCTGCTAAATCAGATAAATTAACAGCTAAAGATTTATATCCTATATTATATGGATTGGTATTTGAAAAAAAATGACGCTTTTCTATTAACATATCAGTACTGATAGCTATTTTTTGATTTTCTTGTGCAGAAAATATAGCACAATCATCTCCAACACCTAATATTTCTTTATTAAATTTATTCCTAAAATATTTACTAAAATATTTTTTAATTATATGAAATTCAGACATAAATTATTTTTTATTAATTTTATTATACTTTTTTATTCTAAATTTTTATCATTTCGTCATTACGAAATTTATTTGCTAGTTTATCTAAAACACCATTAATAAATTTGAAACCATCAGAACCACCATATATTTTAGATAATTCTATAGATTCATTAATTACAACTTTGTATGGAATATCTTTTTTCATAATTAATTCAAAACTTCCGATTAATAATATAGCATGTTCTATAGGAGACATTTCTTGTAAAGATCTATCTATATACTCTAAAAAACTATTACGTAAAAAATTTGCATCTTTTTTGATACCTTCTAATAAAGTTTTGTACCATACAACATCGATATTATATGAATTTAATTCATTGAAATTATCATCATTTATATTGGTATTATCATTGACATTTATTAACCATGTATATAGATTTTGTAAAGCTAATTCTCTTGCACGACTTCTAGCTGATTTACGACTAAGATTATCATTATATTTTTTTTTCATATTCATAATATTTTAATTTTTAATATAATGATTTTATAAGATTAAACATTTCTACAGCAACTTTAGCACAATCAATACCTTTTTCTTTAGCTCTCAACAGAGCTTGTTGCTCATTATCTACTGTTAATACTCCATTTGCTATTGGAATACCAGTATTTAAAGATAGTGTAGAAATAGCACTTGCCATTTCATTACTTACTATATCAAAATGATATGTATCACCTCTTATTACTGCTCCTAATGCTATAATAGAATTAAATTTTTGTGACTGTATAATGTGGTAAATAGCAACTCCTAATTCTAAAGCTCCAGGCACATAAAATATTGATATATCATTTTTATTTAAACCAAAATTATATAATTCACTTAAACATGATTCTAGCTCTATTTTGCCAATATTTTCATTAAATTTAGACAACACTATTGCTATTCTTATTTTTTTATTCATAGATTACCTGATTAATAATTTTCTAAACTGTAAAACTCATTAATAGATTTATCTAATTTAACATTACTGATATTTAAATCATTTAATATTAAAGAAGTAATACTATTTAAAAACAAACTATTAAACTTAATATCATAAATATTTTTATAGAGATTAATTTTATTAAAATCTAAAAAATCAAAAATATATTCATAATTATATATTCTATATTCATTAAAAATATATTTAATAAAATTTACACTAGAATTCATAAAAATAGTAATTTTATTAAAGTTATCTATATTTTTAATAGCCTTAAAAAAATTATTTTTTTCATATTCTAAAGTTTTATTTATACAATCGCTATATATATTTAAATATATATTATCTCTATTATTAAAATTAATATTTTGTAAAAAAATAGTATTAATAGCTATATTAATACTATCATAATAAAATACAAACGTACCTATTTTAGTATTTATAAAATTTTTATTTATCTTTTTAAAAATTGATTCGGTTTTTAAACGATATTTTATTAAATCTTTGATTGTAGCTATTTTTATATTATGCTGAGTCGAAAATTCAGATATGTAAGGAAATTTAGCCATAGTACCATTGGGATGTAATATTTCACATATGACTGCAGATGGAGTTAATCCAGCTATAGATGTGAGATCACAACCTGCTTCTGTATGACCTGATCTTTCTAATACTCCTCCATTAAGTGCTTTAATAGGAAATATATGTCCTGGTTTTACTAAATCTGTAGGTCTAGCTGTTTTATTGATTGCTGTTTTTATAGTAACAGATCTATCATAAGCAGAAATACCTGTAGTAACCCCATGAGCAGCTTCTATAGATTGAGTAAAATTAGTACCATATCTAGCTGAATTAATCTCAACCATAGGTGTTAAATTTAATTTCTTACAAAATTCTTCATTTAATGTTAAGCAGACTAATCCCCTACCATACGTTATCATGAAGTTAATAATATCAGGAGAAACAAATTCAGAAGATATTAATAAATCACCTTCATTTTCACGTTTTTCATCATCCATTAAAATAATCATTTTTCCTTTACGGATCTCTTCTATTATTTCATGAATTGGTGTTATGTTATTATTAATATATGACATGTTTTACTCTTAAATATTTAATAATTTATATAAACAATTGAATTATTTTATATACCTAATAATCCATTTACAAAATCAGATGCAGAAAATTTGTATATATCGTTATTTTTTTCACCTACACCAATATAATAAATAGGAATAGGTTTAATATTGTTTATTCCTAAAGATAATGGAACAACAATTCCACCTTTAGATGTACCATCTAACTTAGTTAAAATCATACCATCTATTCCAATAATGGAATTGAATGAATTTATTTGAGATAAATTATTTTGTCCTATGTTACCATCTATTACAAGAATAGTTTCTTGTACAATTTTATCTGATGATTTTAATATAACACGTTTTATTTTTTTTAATTCATCCATCAAATTACCTTGATTATGTAATCTACCAGCAGTATCTATCATAGCTATATCATAAGAGTTATTAATTCCAAAATTTATTGCATCGAAAGCTACTGATGATGGATCTAATTTTTCACTAATAAAAGTTTTTATACCATTATTCATACCTAATTTTATTAATTGATCAGTAGCTGCTGCACGAAATGTATCTCCAGCAACTAATAATATTTTTTTTCTTTTTTGTTGCTTATGAATTTTATATGCTAATTTACTAATGGATGTTGTTTTACCTGACCCATTTATACCGACAAATAATAAAACTAATAATTTTTTATTATCATATAAAATATCTTTTTCTAAATTAATAAGGTATTTTAATAAAATATCATATAAAATTTTTTTAATTTGAATCATATCTGTTACATTATTAGATTTAATAATTTTAGATAACTCATCCAAAACTTTTTCAGTCGCATCAATACCCATATCTGATGTAATGAAAATAGTTTCGAGTTCGTCTAAAATTAAATCAAAATTTTTATGATTGATAAATAATCTATTAATAGTATTACCAATAATTGATAAACTTTTTTTTATAAAATTACTAGTAGGTATGAATTTATTATCTATAGATTGAAAATTTCTTTTTTCTTCATCTAATATAATATAATTTTTACATATATCTTGAATATTTTTTTTATCACTAATCAAATCTTTTTCATTAATAAGCGTTTTAGGAGTATTTTTCTTGAAAAAATTAAACATAAAAAATTTTGTTAAAATAATAAGTGGAAAATATAAACATACTAAACTTAAAGTAGCTAATATACCTGATTTAAGACCTACACCAAATAAAATTAGAGAAACTTTATTTAATTGGCTTAAAAATATATGGAATGCAGATTTTGATAAAAAGCATATAATAGATTTATTTGCTGGAAGTGGAGCTATAGGTTTTGAAGCTGCTTCACTAGGAGTAAAGCATATATATATGATAGAAAATCATATACAAGCAATTTTAAATATGCAAACCACAAAAAACAAAATAAATGCAAATACAATTAATATCTATCATGCTGATTCTACAAAATTTATTTATACAATTGATATTAAAATATTTGACTTAATCATTTTAGATCCTCCATTTAACAGTAATTATTTACAACAACTTTTACCATATATATCAAGCAATATCTCGAAAGAATCTTTGATATATATAGAGTCTAATAATAAAATAGAGAGCGATATTTTTTTATTAGACCCAATAAAACAATCAAAATTTGGTAATGTAAATTTTGGTTTATTTAGAACACGTCAGATAAATTAAAATGTTTGTAGTTCTAGTAAATTTTTTGTTGAATCTAAAATTTTTACTTTATATTGATCACATAATTCATGAAATATTGAATAAGCTTCACAATCACCATAAGAATTTGAAAGAAATGTATTAAATTCCTGTGTTAAAGCAAAATCATTTATATCTTCGACTTTTTCTATATAAATTAAAAAAAATCCATTATCATAAGGTAAACCAAAATATCCAGGTATTTCATTTAATGGTATTTTCATAACATAATCAATTAGTTTATCAGATAAATTATAACAATTACTATTTCTAGAAATTTCTATAATTTCAGAAAATTTTAGATTTTCTAATCTTCTATCACCATTTTTTAATAATTTTAACTCATTTTGGCCATATGATATAGCATTTTTTATTGAAATTTCATTATCTAATATAGATTGAATATTAAATTTAGCTTCTTCTAATGTAGGTAGATAAGAAAGATTATGTTTTATTACTTTGCATGCAATAAAGTTTTGATTTGATAATTTTATAATATCAGAATTTGATTTATTTTTTAAAAATTCAGGTTTAAATAGTTCTGAAATAATTTTGCTATTATTAAAAATCGAATGATTATCAACAGTCACATTTTTTTTAATATTTAATTTTTCGTATTTTAAATTCAAATTTTTTGCAATTTCTTTTAAATCAATATTCTTGGATATTTTTTGACTAAGCATATTATATTTTTCATAAAAAATTAAATTTGCTTTTTCTAATCTTAATTTCTGCTGTATCTTATCTTTTACAAGGTCAAAAGATAAAACATTAGCATTTTCTATGTTTTTAATTTCAAAAATATAAAAATCATTTTGGAAATCAATAATATTTGAAATCTCATTATGTTTCATTTTGAAAATATCATTTTTAATATTTATATTAAATTTATTAATAAATTCTTCCTCAGTTAAATAATTATCTAAAAATAAATCAATTTTGTTTATACCTTTTATTAACATTAAATCTTTTTTTAAATTATCAATACTATATGTTTTAGTATTAATATTTGCTTTTATATCAATAAAATTTTTTAAAATATTACTCTTTTCTAATTGAGAAATATTGTGATTTAAGAATATTTTAATATAATTAAATTTACGTTTTTCTGGAGTAATAAAATTAATTTTATTTTTTTTATAAAAAGATAATAATTCATCATTATTGATTACTAAATTTTTAATTATTGAATCAAAGTTTAATTCAATATATTCTAAATCAATGTTTTCAGGTAATATAAGTTTACTATTATATTTATAATACCAATCTTTAATTTCTTCATCAGTAAATGAATTTTTATCATTAAACATTTTAGATTGATAATCAATTATTTTTATAAATCTTTTTTGAAAAAAAGATTTAGCGTATAAATTTGCTAATGATTCTGGAAAATGAGAAGAAATTGTAATATTATTTAGTATTTGCTCAGCACTTAATTTATTTCTATAAAAATTTTCAAAAACATATGGATCAATGCCTCTTGTAGATAAAAAATTTGCATAATGATCAAAAGAAAAATTATTGTTCCCTTGACCCCAATCAATAGCTTTAATAGCATTACGAACAAAATCTTCAGAAACTTTAAAATTATTATCAGTAGCTACAATATGTAATAATTTCTCTCTAATCATATCATGCAAAACTTTAATACGCATATTAATAGTATCTAATTTTTTATAATCAAATTGATCACCTATTTCACTTTCTATTTTTTTGATAACTTTAATATATGTATTTCTAAAATCATCCAAAGAAATTGCATGCTTACCTATTACAACTAAATCTTGCTTAGTATATTTATCATATTTGTTTTCAGAAAAAGTATAAAAACTAGCTAAAATAAATGAAGGAATAATAAAAATTAATAATATTAATAAAAACCATTTTTTATAGTTACGCATGAATTCAAACATAGAATTTCCAAAATTTTTATTAAAATATATATATGTTTTAATAAATAATATTAGATAGTTAACAGAACCGTAATATTATTTATTAAAACATAAAAAAATATTATAATACATATTAACATTTTAAATACACAATATTATGGAGTATATTTTTTGCATAGCTATAGACATGAATTTCATTTTGGTAATCATGCTGATGTTTTAAAACACTCAATTCTCATAAACATTTTAGAATATTTACAGGATAAAAAAAAACCCTTTGATTTTATAGATACTCATTCTGGTGCAGGATTATACTGTATAAATAGTAATTGGAGTCAAAAAAATTGTGAATATAAAAATGGTATTGAAAAAATTTGGAACAGTAAAGAAAAATTACCTCAAATTATAAAAAATTACATAGATGTAATCAAAAAATTTAACTCTGTAAAATTAGAGAAATATCCAGGATCTCCTTTTATAGTTATGTCATTAATGAAATATGCAAAATTTTTAAATTTATTTGAAAATCATCCATCTGAAATTCATTTATTAAAAAATAATGTAAACTTATATCTTAATAAATTTAATAACATTAAAAAAAATATATGTATTAATTATGAAGATAGTTTTCAAAAATTATCTAAATTATTACCAATGAAATCACGTCGTGGATTAATTTTTATTGATCCGTCATACGAAAATAAATTAGATTATAAAAAAATTATATTAATATTAAAAAGTTCTTTACAAAAATTTCCAAATGGTATTTTTATGATTTGGTACCCCAAAATACAAAATTTATTTGCTATAAATTTATCTAGAAAATTGGAAAATATATTTGTCAATCATAAATGGTTACATACTAATTTATCTATACATAAACCATATAATATAGGAATGTATGGTAGTGGAGTTTTTATAATAAATCCTCCATGGACTTTATACAAAAATTTGCAAGAATCGTTACCTTTCTTAGTAAAAAATTTAGGTCAAGATAAATTTTCTAATTATAGTTTGAAAACTAATATCAAATAAAATTTACTTAATTGGTAAATAATTGATAGGATTAACTGGTGTACCGTTTGATCTAATTTCAAAATGTAATTTTGGTGTATTCATATTATCGCATAAGCCCATTTCAGCAATTTTTTCTCCCTTTTTAACATTTTGTGATTTTTCTACACAAATATTATCAATATGAGCATAAGCAGTAATAAAATTATTTTTATGACTTAATATTATTAAATTTCCTAATCCTTTTACTCCATTACCACAATAAACAACTTTTCCATCAGCAGCAGAAATTATAGGAGATCCAATATTTGCTGTTATATCTATACCTTTTTGATTAATACTAAAATTATTAATTATTTTACCTGAAGATGGCCATGCCCAATTTTCATTATTTTTTAAGTTAGAATGAATATTAGAATTACTGATTATTGGTTTAGAATTACTGATTATTGGTTTAGAATTATTGAATTTTTTAGTAGTAATTTTTTTATCATGGAAAATTAGAATTTGACCTACATTAAGATAATTAGAATTGTTTATATTGTTAATTTTTTTTAATTTTTCAATACTAATTTTATTATCTTGAGCAATTTTATATAATGTATCTCCTTCTTTTACTACATATATATAATCATAATTTGCTACAGCTGGTTTCATTTTAGACTGCGAAATATCATAAATTAAAGCTGAATTAGATATTTTAGAATGTACACATCCTTGCAATAAAATACAAATAAAAATAATATTTTTAGCAAAAAAGATTAATTTTATATATTTTTTAGATATAAGAAAAAATTTCTTTTGCAAAAACACATACATATATATCTCCCAAAAGTTTTTCTAAAAAGTATAGTGCTATACGAATAATAATTTTTTATAAAATCAAAATCATTTATGTATCCAATAATTAATATTGACAACTTGATCATGTTTAGTAAAATCTTGAATTAAAGGTGTAATAGAAACAGAATTGTTTGATATAGCATGAAAATCTGTTCCTATTGAAATATCATCTGGTAATCCTGATTTACCAATCCAATATACTTCTTCTCCATATGGAGTTTTGATTTTTAAAGGTGGCTCTGCTTTAAATCTTTTGCCAAGACGAGTAGATAATATAGATGTAATATTTTTATATGCACAATTAGGTATATTAATATTTAATAAATATGGTTCTAATATTTTATATTTCATTTGTTTTTCTACTATCTCACGCACTATTATTGCAGCAGAATCAATATGTTTCCATCCTTTTTCTACTAATGAGAATGCCATTGATGAAATATTAAATATATTTGCTTCTCTTGCTGCTGCAACAGTACCTGAATAAATAACATCCTCTCCCATATTAGCTCCATTATTAATACCAGATAATACCAAATCAGGTTTATAATCTAATAAATGTGTTAGAGCTATGTGTATACAATCAGCTGGAGTGCCATTGACAATAAAATAATTATCATGCAACTTTCTCACACACAAAGGTCTATTTAAAGTTAAAGCGCTAGAAGTGCCACTATGATTAGTTTCAGGAGCTACAACAACTACTTCACATAATCCTTCTAAAGCCTTTATTAAAGCATTGATACCTGGTGAAAAATAACCATCGTCGTTTGATATTAAAATTTTCATTAAAAACCTAAAAATATTATAATTATTAAATTAATAAAATTTTTTATTGATATGAAAAATTACATTTTTTCAATTATTTACACAAATATTATATTCAAAAAAATTTTAAAAACCTTAAATTTATGCAATATCAATTTTTAAAAATTAATAATATTTAAATATGTTTATAAAAAATTTTAATTTTATTAATATATTTTCTATGTTTTTAATTTTTAAAATATAATGACATAAATAAATATAATTTTTGATATTAATAAATTTTTTTAATATATCTATTAAATTTTCTAATATGCATAACTTATGTCTATATATTAATGTTATTTTATATATACAAAAGAATTATTGCAATATATTATATTATTGATGATAATATGACTACATAATGCGTAGTTAATAATTAATATCTTCTATATTAAATTTAGTATTAATTGATAAGTCGTAATTTTTTTGTAAACTAATATCTAACATATTATGTTTTAATCTCAAAGCTGCAGCAAAAGCTATCATAGCACCGTTATCTGTACATAATTCTGTAGGTGGAAAAAATACATTGCCTCCTATTTTAATAACTTCTTTAGATAATTTACTACGCAATAATTGATTTACAGATACACCGCCAGATACTAATAAGTTACTAATTTTTGTTAATTTTAAAGATTTTAAAGATTTGAATATAAGAATATCAATTATAGTTTCCTGTATAGATGCTGATAGATCTGATATAACTTGTAAATTCCATTCTTTTTTTAACTTTAAAGAATTTATTTTTAGTGATACTGCTGTTTTTAAACCGCTAAAGCTAAAATCTAAATTATTACTTTTTAATAATGGCTTAGGTAATATATATTTTTTGCTATCACCAAATTTTGCTAATTTTGCAATTTCAGGACCTCCAGGATATGATAAACCCATTAATTTAGCTGTTTTATCAAAAGCTTCACCTGCTGCATCATCTAAAGTATCGCCTAATATTACATATTCACCTATTTTTTTTGCTAATATTAATTGAGTATTTCCTCCAGATACTAATAAAGAAATAAATGGAAATTTTATACTACAATCTAACAATGGAGATAATATATGACCTTCTAAATGATTAATTTTTATTATAGGTATATCTAAAGCCCATGCAATAGAATTAGCTATTGTAGATCCTACCATTAGTGCACCAGATAAACCTGGTCCTACAGTATATGCTATTAAATCAATATCTGTTATTTTTATATTTGCAATTTTAAGAGATTCTTTTATAGTTGGTATAATATTAATCATGTGATCTCTAGAAGCAAGTTCAGGTACTACACCTCCATATTTACTATGTAAATTAACTTGACTATTTATAACATTAGCTATCACAATATTTTTTTCTGTGCAAAATACAGATATACCAGTTTCATCACAAGAACTTTCAATTCCTAGAATTATCATTTTAAATTTATCAAAAATAATATTATTATAACAAACGAATTTATATTTATTTAAATACAATATATAATTGTTAAAATATATTAATAATTATATAGGATAAATAAAATATTATGGAAAATATAAAAAATTTGGATAAGCAATCATTTGACGAAGTTATCAAAAATAACAATATTGTAATAATAGATTTTTGGGCTCCTTGGTGTAATCCTTGCAAAAATTTTTCGCATATATTTGCACAGGCAAGTATTGAAGAAAAAAATTCAGATATAACATTCTGCAAAGTTAATACAGATACGGAAGTAGAATTATCTATTGAAATGCAAATAAAATCTATCCCAACCATTATAATATTTGTTAATGGAAAAAACATTATATCACGATCTGGTGTATTATCACCATCTCAATTAGATGATTTATTAATAGAATCTAGGAAATATATTTAAATTATTTTTTATATAGACTTTTTTCAAAATTTCTAAAATCATATATTTTAGTTTTTTCAATTTGAATAGTAATATATACCATATTATATTCAAAAATTTTTGATAATATTTTGATATTATTATTTTGAAGCCAGTTTGAAAAATATTTAAAAAAAGAGATATTTAATTTTATATTTAATATCTCATTTATTTCAATTTCTGATTTTTTGCCATTTTTTAAACATTCTGATGTACATGTGAAATAAGCTTTACTTAATTTAGTACCAAGTTTAATCCCACCAAACCAACGAGAGATTAAAATACATATGAAATCAAATTCATGTGCTAAAATTGCATTAAGTATTTGTTTACCTGCTGTTCCGTAAGGTTCATTATCATCAAAAAATTTAATTTTTTCTCCAATACGATATGCCCAACAATTATGTGTAGCTTTATGATTTTTTTTATTTTTTAAAAAAAATATAGCTTGTTCAATATCATGAACATGCTTTGCATGAGTTATAAAAATACTATTTTTTATACATTTTTTATATTCTATTTCAGAATCTATTATATACATAATAATTATTTTATATATTTCTTATTTTTTCTTAATGATTTGAAGAAGTTAATCAAAATTTCACTACATTTACATGATAGAATCCCTCCTTTACTAGTAGCATGATGATTTAATTTTTTTAAAGATATTGCATTTATAACACTACCACAAGCTCCAGTTTTATAATCATATGCACCAAAAAATATAGATTCAATTCTAGAATGAAACAATGCTCCTATACACATTAAACATGGTTCTAAAGTCACATATATATTTAAATTATTCAAACGATAATTAGATATTTGTTTTGCTGCATTTCTAATTGCTACTACCTCTGCATGCGCTGTTGGATCATTATCTATAATAGTCCTATTATATCCTTTTGATATAATCATACCATTAGAGTCAGTAATTATAGCACCGACAGGAATTTCTCCTAATTGCTCTGCAATCTCTGCTTGTTGTAATGCAAATAACATTAAATAGTTATCATCTACCATATTATATTATATTAAATTAAAAATATTTTATTTGCATAACCAGTTTATTTTGAATATTCAGACCAACATGTTGGGGTTTCATATAAAGTTATGCTTTTTAAAAATAAAATATTAGAAAAATGTTTTTCATATAATGGTTCTAATATTTTATATATTTCTTTAGCTAAATTTTCTACAGTTGGTACATTTGATAAAATTACTGTTTTATGGTTAGGTATTGATTTTAAAAAATCTAGTACTAATTGATCTTTTTCATATACTAAAAAAGCATGGTCCCATATATCTAATATATATTTCTGTGCAATATTTTTTATATTAGAAAAATCTATTAACATACCATAATCTGATTCACCAAAATTATCATTTAAAAATCCACTAATAGTTATCTGTAAAATATACCTATGTCCATGTAAATTATTGCACTTACCTTTATGATGAGGAATACGATGTCCTGCATCAAATTCTAATTTTTTAGTGACATTAATCATTGTATACCTATTAATTTATGGGTTTGCAAACTTAATTTCCATTTAGCATTATTCATACAAAAATTTACGGTTAATTCTATATTATTATCAATTTCATTGTTATACATTGGTTGCAAAAAAAAATGTTTAAATTTCAAATTTTCAAATAAACTAGGATGCAAATGATTTTGTGGATAAATTAATTTAATTTCATCTCCACTAGTAACAACTAATTTATCATAAGATTTTGGACTAACACATATCCAATCAATAGATAAATCTATATTAATTGTTCCATTAGTTTCTATAGCTATTTGAAATCCTAAATTTTTTACTGCATTTACTAATGCATGATCTAACTGTAAAAGTGGTTCTCCACCAGTAAAAACTACATATTTATGTATGGATTTATAATCAGATCCCCATTCTTTATTTATTATTTCTGCTAATATTTCAGCATTTTTAAATTTTCCTCCATTTTTTCCATTGGTACCAATAAAATCAGTGTCACAAAAATTACAAATTGCATTTTTTCTATCTTTTTCTCTACCTGACCATAAATTACAACCTGAAAAGCGGCAAAAAACAGCAGTTTTACCAGTTTGAGCTCCTTCACCTTGTAATGTTTTAAAAATTTCTTTCACTGAGTAAGTCATATATAATATTTATAATTAAAAAAGTGATAAATGATTGTATAAATTCTTTTATATAAAAATAAATAATTTTATACTTTAATTTTCATATTATTTTACATAATACTATTTATTTAATAAAAATAATTTATTTAAAAAAATAAGGTTATATCAATGGATAATGAAATACAAAATAATATTATAGAAATGATATATGAATATCAAAAAAGAGAAGCTCTTCTCAGGAGGTATCTTTGACTATGATCAAAAAAAAAATAATCTTAATATAATTAATTTAGAATTAGAAAACCCTGAGATATGGAATAATGTAGAAAAAATTCAAAACCTTTTAAAAGATAAAAAAAATTTAGAAAAAATTGTAAATAAGTTAGATTTTTTAAAAAATAATTTTGAGGATTATAAAGATATTTTTTTATTAGCTCAAAATGATAAAGATTATAATACTATGAATTTAGTTAAAGAGGAAATCAATAAATTTAAGTCTGATATAGAAGAATTAGAATTTAATATGATGTTCACTAATTCTTATGATTCATTAAATTGTTTTATAGATATTCAATCTGGTGCTGGTGGTACTGAATCTCAAGACTGGGCAGCTATGCTTATGAGACAATATATTAGATATGCTGAAAGAAAAAATTTTCAAATAGAAATTTTAGAACAATCTAATGGAGAAATTATTGGAATTAAATCTGCAACATTAAAAATAATGGGAGATTATGCATTTGGCTATCTAAGAACAGAATCTGGAATACATAGACTTGTTAGAAAAAGTCCTTTTGATTCTTCAGGTAATAGACATACATCTTTTGCAAGTATATTTGTTTACCCTGAAATAAATGATTCTATTAATATTAATATTAATATTAGTGATTTAAAAATAGATACTTATCGTGCTAGTGGAGCTGGTGGACAACATATTAATAAAACAGATTCTGCTGTTAGAATAACTCATATACCAACTAACATAGTAGTACAATGTCAAGGAGATCGTTCTCAACATAGAAATAAACAAGAAGCTATGCAAATGCTTAAATCTAAGTTATATGATTTAGAATTAAAAAATCGCAATTTAGAACAAAAAAAGTTAGAAGATTCTAAATCTGAAGTAGCTTGGGGACATCAAATAAGATCTTATGTTTTAGATCAAAGTCGTATAAAAGATTTACGTACTAATATAGAAATATCTGATACACAAAAAGTTCTAGATGGAGATTTAGATATTTTTATTATGGCTAATCTAAAACATAATATATAAATTTTTGTAAAACATAATTCCATTATTTTAAATATTATGAATAATAATCAAACAATTGAAAATATGCACAGATTAATTTCTGAAAGATATGAGAAATTAAAAAAACATAAAAAAACTGAAAATGCTTACCCTAATAATTTTTTTCCAAGCCATAATACAAAAGAATTACATGAAAATTTTAATAATTCTACAAGAGAAGAATTATTAATGAATAATATATTCGTCAAAATATCTGGCAGAATTATGTTAAAACGCATAATGGGTAAAGCTAGCTTTATAAATATTCAAGACGAATCTGGACGTATTCAAATATATATTGAAAAAAACATACTTGGACAAAATGAATATGATAATTTTAAACAACTTGATATTGGAGATATAGTTTATATAACAGGTTATATTTTTAAAACCCATAAAGATGAATTATCTATTAAAGCAGAATTAATAGTTTTGCTTGCAAAATCTTTAAGACCATTACCTGATAAATTTCATGGAATATCTGATAAAGAATTACGCTATAGACAAAGATATTTAGATTTAATTATGCATGAACAAGTTAAAAATATTTTTTTTATTAGAAGTAAAACTATATCTTTGATTAGACAAATTATGACTAGGGAAAAATTTTTAGAAGTAGAAACTCCTATGTTACATATAATTCCTGGTGGAGCAAATGCTAAACCTTTTATAACTCATCATAATGCATTGAATACAGATATGTTTTTACGTATAGCACCAGAGTTATACCTTAAAAAGTTAATAGTAGGTGGTTTTGAAAGAGTATTTGAATTAAATAGAAATTTTAGAAATGAAGGTATTAGTACTAGACATAATCCAGAATTTACAATGATAGAATTTTATGCTGCTTATACAGACTATAATTGGATGATGACATTTACTGAAAATTTAATAAAAGAATTAATGATAACAATCATGGGTTCTTTAAAGATAAAATATCAAGATATTTTATTGGATTTTTCTAAATCTTTCGATAAATTAACTATTTGTGAAGCAATTATTAAATATTCTAATCAATATGATTTTGATAAAATTAATGATATTTCATTTTTGAAAAAAGAAATAAAAAGATTAGATGCAAAATACCAATCAATTTCATTAGAAGAAATGGATATATATTCTTTACAATTAATTTTATTTGAAAATCAAATAGAAGAAAAAATTTATTTTCCAACATTCATCATAGATTATCCACTTGAAATTTCTCCCTTAGCTAAAGCTTCAAAAAACAAACCAAATATAGCAGAAAGATTTGAATTATTTATTGCTGGAAGAGAGTTAGCAAATGGTTTTTCTGAATTAAATGATCCTGAAGAACAATCTTTAAGATTTAAACAGCAAATAGCATCTAAAAGTTTAGCTGATGATGAAAAAATGTTTTACGATGATTCTTATATAAAAGCATTAGAATATGGTATGCCTCCTACAGGAGGATGTGGAATAGGAATAGATAGACTTATTATGTTAATGACAAATAGCCCAAATATAAGAGATGTAATATTTTTTCCACATTTAAGACCAGAAATTTAAAAATTCTTAAAAATTTAAGAAATTTCATCAATCCAAGTCATTTGGATTGATTCTAGTATTTTTTCATTGCAACGGTTTTTATCGCCTTTAAAATTTGGTAAATTCACTATTAATTCACGTAATTTAACAAAACTAATTGTTTTAGGATTTTCATTACTATGTAATTGTATTAATAAATCTACAATTTGATATATATCAATCCAATTAATTTCACTATTCTTTTGCATGATTTATACTATATTTAGGTATTTCTAATATTAAATCTACATTTGGCATTTTAATTTGACAAGCTAATCTGGAAATAGGAGATAAACCCCAAGCTCGATCTAATAAATCTTCTTCATCTTCTTCCATATCTAATAATTCATTATACCCCTCTCTAACTAAAATATGACAAGTTGTACAAGCACAAGACATTTCACATGCATGTTCTATATTTATATGATTTTCAAGTAATATTTTACATATAGAACTACCTACAGGAACATTATCTATTACTTTTCCTGAAGGACATATTTCAATATGTGGTAATACAGTAATTTTAGGCATATTAGTCCTTATAGTTTTTAATCAATATTGTTATTATTTAAATTTTTAATTGAATTATGAAAATTAGAAACAAAAATGTTTTTAGCTAAATTAGATAATTTTTTTGTAATATCCTGAATTATTTCTAAAGAGGAAGAATTTTCTAAAATATCTTTTGCAAAAATAATATATTTATCGATTTCTTGTTTTTGTGTTAAATCATTTTCTAATAATACTTTATCTGAAAGCGAAAATATCAATTTATTGAGATTATTTTTAGCCTCAACAATAGATTTTTTTTGCAAATCCATTTCTTTATTTTCAATACTATCTTTTAATATATTAGATATATCTTTTTTAGATAATCCATATGATGGTTTTACAGAAATATGACATTCTTTTTTTGTAAATTTTTCTATAGCTATAACATCAAGTATACCATCAGCATCTATTTGAAATTTTACTGTAATACGCGGAATACCTGCAGGCATAGGTGGAATATCTAGCTTAAATTTAGCTAAAGATCTACAATTTTCTACAAGCTCTCTTTCACCTTGTACAATATGAATTTCTATTGAGGTTTGCCCATCACGAAATGTAGTAAATTCTTGAGATCTAAAAGTAGGAATCTTACTATTTCTAGGTATAATTTGTTCTACTAAACCTCCAAAAACTTCAATACCTAAAGTTAATGGAGAAACATCTAATAATAACCATTTTTGATCATTATTATTCCCTGATAACAAATCTGCTTGTAATGCTGCACCTAATGCTACTACTTTATCTGGATCAATATCAATAAGTGGAGATTTACTAAAAAAAGATTTAACATTATTATAAATAATTGGCATACGTGTTGCTCCACCAACCATTACTATATCTTTTATATCTTTTATGGTTAAATTAGATTCCTGTAATGCAATTTTAAGATAATTTATAGTGCTTTTAATCAAATTTTGGCTAATATTTTCTAGCCATTCATTATCTATTATTTTATCAATATGTATATTATTGATATTAAATTGAAATTTAAAACAATCTTTTTTTGATAATGTTTCTCTAGCTATTTTTGCTAACATCAACATTTCATGTTTAGAAGTAATTGATATTTCTTTAATAGAATATTCTTGAAGAATATTATTAACTATATTCATATCAAAGTCATTACCACCTAAAGATGTATTTCCTTTTGTAGCAATCACTTCAAATATACCTTTACTTAAACGCAAAATAGATAAGTCAAAAGTACCACCACCTAAATCATATATAGCATATAAACCTTCATAATTTTTTTCTATGCCATATGCTATTGCTGCAGCAGTTGGTTCATTTAAAAGTCTCAAAACATTTATACCAGCTATATTAGCTGCATCACGAGTAGCTTGACGTTGAGAGTCATCAAAATATGCAGGAACTGTAATGACAGCACCAAATATATTTGAACCTAACGTTTTTTTTGCAATATTTTTTAATGTTGATAATATTTCAGATGAAATCTGTATAGGATTAAATACACCATAATCTGTATGTATTTCTAATAGATTATTTTTATTTGTTAATTTACAATGATAATTGTTTAATTCAGATAAGTCTTTGCCTATTAATCTTTTAACAGAAGATATAGTATTTAATGGATCTTTATATTGATTTAATAATGCAAGTTCACCTATTACCATATCTCCACTAGAATTAAAAGATACAATAGATGGCATCATATATTTACCATTAGATATTTCTAATATTTCTGGTTTACCATTTTTTATATAAGCTACTAAAGAATTAGTAGTTCCTAAATCTATACCAATAGTTTTGCGTTTATTATTTTTACTATCAGATTCTGATATTTGTATTAATGACATTATTTTAATTTTTAATAGAATTATTTTCTATTAGTTTAACCTATGAATAATTTTATGAAGTAATTTATCAATAAAAATAAATTCTGATAATTTAGAACCTGCTAAATAGTAATTTTTATCACTATCTAAAATATTTCCTAACTCTAATAATCTTATATCATATATTTTTTTTAAATTATTATATAAATTTTGTATGATTACATTATCATTACTACTTAATTGTTCCATCCAGACCATTTGTTGTTCTAAAAAATCTTTTGATAATGATATTGATTCTACATTAACGTTATTTTCATTACATATATAAGTTGCTCTTTTGATTGGATTTAATAATTCAAAATATGCTTGATTAATATATGCAGAATATTCTAATGATAATTTTTGTTCAATATCTGATAAATTAGCAAAGCTATCAGGATGTATATTTTTTATCATAGACATCCAACGATTCTTTAAATTCACTAAGTCAATATTGAATTTTTTTTCTAATCCAAATAAACTGAAATAATTGATATTTAACATATTAAAACATAAAAGATTCACCACAGCCACAAGATGCTTTTTCGTTAGGATTATTAAATTTTAACCCCTCACTAAATCCTTCTTTTACATAATCTAGTTCAGCACCATTGAAGTATGACAAATCATTTGCATCAATAAAAATTTTTATACCTAAAGATTCAAAAATGAAATCATTATAATTGGGTGAACTAACACTTTCAATAATATAAGAGAAACCTGAACAACCAGTTTTTTTAACACCAACACGTATACCAATATTATTCTGCTTTTTATATAAAAAATTTTTTATATGTTGTGCAGCTTTTTCAGTAATAGTAATCGACATCATTTATCCTTATATAATTAAATATTATTTTTCTTTTTTTGAAAATCCTCTATTGCAGCCCTAATTGCATCTTCAGCTAAAATTGAACAATGTACTTTTACTGGTGGCAAAGATAATTCTTCAGCTATATGAACATTACGAATTTGCATTGCTTCATCTAAAGTTTTTCCTTTTACTAATTCTGTTAATAAAGAACTTGATGCTATTGCAGAACCACATCCATAAGTTTTAAATTTTGCATCTTCAATGATATTATCTTTATTAACTTTAATTTGTAATTTCATAACATCTCCACATGCTGGAGCACCTACTATACCAGTACCTACAGATATATCATCTTTATTTAAAGATCCAACATTTCTTGGATTTTCATAATGATCTATAACTTTATTGCTATATGCCATAATAACCTCGTAATTATTTATTTAACTAAGACCAATTAACATTATTTAAATCTATACCTTCTTGCGCCATTTCCCATAAAGGTGACATATCTCTTAATTTTTTAATTTTTTTATTTATTAAATCTACAGCAAATTCAACTTCTTCCATGGTAGTAAATTTTCCTAATGTAAATCTAATAGAGCTATGTGCTAATTCATCACTACGACCTAAGGCTCTTAATACATAAGAAGGTTCTAAACTTGCAGAGGTACAAGCAGAACCACTTGATACTGCTAGATCTTTTATAGCCATCATAAGAGATTCACCTTCAATATAATTAAAACTAACGTTTAAATTATGTGGAATGCTATTCTTAATACTACCATTTAAATATACATTAGGAATTTTAGAAATTTTATCCCACATATAATTACGTAATTTTAAAATTCTTTCATTATCAAGATGCATTTCATCTTTAGCTATTTTAAAAGCTTCTCCCATACCAACTATCTGATGTGTTGGTAATGTACCTGATCTTAGTCCTCTTTCATGACCTCCTCCATGAATTTGAGCCTTTATTCTAACACGTGGTTTACGACGTACATATAATGCACCTATGCCTTTAGGTCCATATATTTTATGTGCTGAAAAAGACATTAAATCCACTTTTAACTTTTGTAAATCGATTTCTACTTTACCATTAGCTTGAGCTGCATCAACATGAAATATTATTTTTTTATCTCTACAAATTTCTCCTATAGAAGCAATATCTTGTATTACACCTATTTCATTATTAACCATCATAATAGATACCAAAATAGTATCTTTACGTATATTGCTTTCCAAATTTTTTAAATCTATTAATCCTTCTTCATTAACATCTAGGTAAGTTACCTCAAAACCTATATTTTCTAATTCTCTACAAGTATCTAAAACAGCTTTATGTTCTGTTTTACTAGTAATAATATGTTTACCTTTATCAGAGTAAAACTCTGCAGCTCCTTTTATAGCAAGATTATCTGATTCAGTCGCACCAGAAGTCCAAATAATTTCTCTAGGATCTGCATTTATAAGATTAGCAACATTTGTTCTTGCATTTTCTACAGCATTTTCTGCTTCCCAACCGAAACTATGACTACGTGAAGCTGGATTACCAAAATTATTATATAACCATGGTAACATACTTTCTACAACCCTTTTATCTACTGGTGTAGTAGCAGAATAATCCATATAAATTTGATTATGTTTCATGTGAAAATTTCCATTTCTTTTTTAAAGTTATTTATATTATTAAGTTTATTATTTATTAAGTCATGTAGAGTTATTGATTTTAAATAATTCCAAATAATTTTATTTAAAGAAGTCCATAAATTATGAGTAATACAAATTTTTGAATTTTTCATTTTACCAATGTTACAATTCATTTTGCCATGACAACTAGTAGTATCTAGAGATTCTTCTATAGCAAATATAATATCTGCTATCTTAATATCTTTATCAGATTTGTTAAGTAAATATCCGCCTTTAGGTCCTCTCATACTATTTAACAAACCACCATTCCTTAGTTTTCCAAGTAATTGTTCCAAATAAGACATAGAGATATTTTGTCTTTTACTTATATCTGAAACATTCACTCTTCCATCACGCTGAAAAATAGCTATATCTATCATAGCTATAACAGCAAATCTACCTTTAGTATTTAATTTCATTAATGTTCTTGTTTAATAATAAATGCATTTATTATTAAATATAATATCAAAATTCCGATTAAATTACTAGGGAATTAAAATATAATATTAATATCAAGCAATTATTTAATAAATTTTTCATATATATTAATATAAAAGTAAAGATTATAAATAAAAAAAATAAAAATTTTTAACAAACTTATTCATAAATTTTCTATCTAGGAAAATAATATTTTACTTTTTAAATGTTCGATTAATTCTTTAATAGTAGCAGCTTTTTCAAATTCAAGATTTTTTGCATGTTTCATCATTATTTTTTCTAATTTTTCTATCTCTTTTAAAATTTTTTTTGTATTAGTTAAATTACTATATTTATTTAAAATATTATCTACATTAGAAAAATTATTATTTTTATTATCATTAGATATTTCTATCATATCTTTTACGTCTTTTATGATTCCTTTGGCAACTATATTATTTTTTATATTAAATTCTATCTGTTTTTGACGACGTCTATTAGTCTCATTAATTGCTTTTAACATAGAATCAGTCATATTATCAGCATACATAATAACATAGCCTTTTAAATTACGAGCTGCACGTCCTATAGTTTGAATTAAACTTCTCTCAGACCTTAAAAAACCTTCTTTATCTGCATCTAATATAGCAACTAATGATACTTCTGGGATATCCAATCCTTCCCTTAATAAATTAATACCTATTAATACATCAAATATACCTAAACGTAAATCTTTAATAATCTGTACTCTTTCTATAGAATTTACATCAGAATGTAAATATCTAACTTTAATATTATTTTCTAATAAAAATTCTGTTAATTCCTCTGCAATCTTTTTTGTTAATGTGGTTACTAAAATTTTTTCTTTTTCTTGAATTCTTATTTTTATTTGACTGATTAAATCATCAATCTGATTAATAGCTGGACGTACTTCAATAACTGGATCTAGTATTCCTGTAGGTCTAACAATTTGTTCTATTATCTGTTCAGATTTTTGTTTTTCATATTCTGATGGAGTAGCTGAAACAAAAATACATTGATGAACTTTACTTTCAAATTCTTCAAGTTTTAATGGCCTATTATCTAATGCTGAAGGTAATCTAAAACCATGTTGAATTAAATTATTTTTACGAGAAAGATTTGCAAGATACATACCACGTAATTGGCCTACAGTAATATGACTTTCATCTATAAAGATTAACACATCTTTAGGCAAATAATCTATTAATGTTGGTAAAGCTTCACCAGCTTTACTGCCATACAAATGACGAGAATAATTCTCAATACCTTTGCAGAAATTACATTCCACTAATGATTCTATATCTAGCATAGTTCTTTGCTCTAATCTTTGTGCTTCTAAGAATTGATTATTTTTCATAAAATAATCAATTTGTAGTTTCAATTCTTCCTTAATTAATTTTATAGCATTTTTTATAGTCTCTTTGGGTGCTACATAATGGGAACTTGGATAAACAGTATATCTTAATATATTAGAGTTTATTCTCCCATTCAATGGATCAAAATTTTGTAAATTATCAATTTTTTCATCAAAAATAGTGATTCTAATAGCATTTTCAGCATTTTCTGAAGGAAATATATCTATATAATCTCCTCGAACTCTAAATTTTCCTCTAGAAAATTCAATATCATTTCTTTCATATTGCATAGAAACTAATTTTTCTAAAATTTCATATCTAGATATTTTATCACCTACACGTAAAAATAATACCATAGACAAATATGCTCTTGGATTTCCTATACAGTATATACATGATACAGTACTTACTATAATAGTATCACTCCGTTCCATTACACTTTTAGTAGCAGATAGTCTCATTTGTTCTATATGTGCATTTATAGAAGCATCTTTTTCAATAAACATGTCTTTAGATGGAACATATGCTTCTGGTTGATAATAATCATAATAAGATACAAAATATTCTACTGCATTATTAGGGAAATAATTTTTCATTTCTGAATAAATTTGTGCTGCTAATGTTTTATTTGGTGCTAAAATTATTGCAGGGCGATTTACAGCAGCAATAATATTTGCCATAGTATATGTTTTTCCTGAACCTGTAACTCCAAGTAAAGTTTGATATTTAAAGTTATTTTTCAATCCATATACAATTTTGTCTATAGCTTTAGGCTGATCACCAGAAGGCAAATAAGTTTTATATAATGAAAATTGATTCTTTGAAAAATTTGCTGATCTTAAATATGTCATAATCCTATACTTTATTTATATTTATAAAAGATATATATTAATTTAGTTATATTAATAAATTTGTAAACTATTTCAACTAACAATTATATTAAATTATGGAAACTATATTTAAATCAATAGAACTTGCTCCTAAAGATCCAATATTAGGACTAAACGAACAATATAAAGAAGATAATAGAAAAGATAAGATCAATTTAGGAATTGGAGTTTATTACAATGAAAGTGGTAATATACCAACACTATCTGTGGTATCTCAAGTAGAAAAGGAACTAGTTAAAATATCATCATCTAGAGCATATTTACCAATAGATGGAATCCAAAATTATAATAAATCTGTCCAAAAACTTTTATTAGGAGATTATCAAATTCAATATAGTAATCAAAATAGAATAGTTACAGTACAAACATTAGGTGGTACTGGTGCTTTAAAAATTGGTTCTGATTTATTATATACTATTCTACCTAATTCTAAAGTATATATTAGTAATCCTAGTTGGGAAAATCATAGAACAATATTTGAAGGTTCAGGTTTTGAAGTTAAGCAGTATAAATATTATGATAAAAATAGTCATAATTTAGATTTTAATGGAATGTTAAAAGATTTTGAGACATTAGATGAACACTCAATAGTTATTTTACATGCATGTTGTCATAATCCTACAGGAGTGGACCCTTCTAATACACAATGGAAAGAAATAGCTAACATTATAAAACAAAAAAAATTAATTCCATTTATTGATATAGCTTATCAAGGATTTGGTAATAATCTTGAAGATGATTCTGCTATTATAAGAATCTTTGCTGAAATGGATATACCTATTTTAATAAGTTCGTCTTTTTCAAAATCATTTGCTTTATATGGAGAAAGGGTTGGTGCATTAACTGTATTAACAGGTAATCAAAAAGAATCAGATTGCTTATTAAGTCAAATAAAAAGAATTATTCGTTCTAACTATTCTAATCCTCCTACTCATGGAGCAAAGATTGTTTCTACTATTTTGAATGATCAAATTTTATTTAGTAAATGGAAAGATGAATTAAGTATCATGCGCAATAGAATTAAAGATATGCGTAATAAATTAACTAATAAACTTAATGAAATTTCTAATAAAGATTTTAGTTTTATTAATAAACAAATAGGCATGTTTTCTTATTCAGGATTAAATAAAAATGAGGTAGATAAACTTATTTCTGAATATGCAATTTATATAATAGGTAATGGTAGGATATGTATTGCTGCTATTAATGACAGTAATATAACAAAAATTGCAAATAGTATTTCTCAAGTTATTTCAAAATAAATTTTAAAATAACAAGTATAACTATACTTGTTATTTTAAAAAAATATTACATTTTTAAATTATTGATTATATAAAGATAATTCTAAAACTTGATCTATCCATCTTACAGGTATTATTTTTAAACCTTCTTTTACATTATTAGGTATTTCAGATAAATCTTTTAAATTATCCTCAGGTATTAATACTGTTTTAATTCCACCTCTTAAAGCAGCAAGAAGCTTTTCTTTTAACCCACCTATTGGTAAAACTTCACCTCTCAATGTTATTTCACCAGTCATAGCAACATCAAAAAGTACTGCTTTATTTGTTAAAGAAGATACCATAGCAGTAGTAATAGCAATACCGGCAGATGGACCATCTTTTGGTGTTGCACCTTCAGGAACATGTACATGTATATCAAATTTTTCAAAAATTATATTATCTATATTTAATTTAGCAGCTCGTGATCTGACGACTGTTAATGCAGCTTCTATAGATTCTTTCATTACATCACCAAGAGATCCTGTTCTTTGTACTACACCTTTACCTGGTACATTTGCCACTTCTATCGTTAATAAATCCCCACCTGTTTCTGTCCAAGCTAATGCAGTCACTTGTCCTATTTGATTTTCTTTTTTAGCTATACCATAATCAAATTTATATATACCTAAAAAATCTTTCAAATTTGAAGAAGAAACATTGATATTTTGTTGATATTTCTGTAATAAATTATTTTTTACAAATTTGCGACATATCTTTGCAATTTCTCTTTCTAAAGAACGTACTCCAGCTTCTCTAGTATAGTAACGAATTATATCTAATATAGCTTCATTTTCTATTGTTAATTCATTTTTTTCAATACCATTATTTACTTTTTGCTTAGGGATTAAATAATTTTTTGCAATACTAGATTTTTCTTCTTCGGTATAACCAGAAAGATGAATGATCTCCATTCTATCTAATAATGGAGATGGTATATTCATAGTATTACTAGTAGCTAAAAACATTACATCTGATAAATCAAAATCTACTTCAATATAATGGTCTTGAAATGCATTATTTTGTTCTGGATCTAAAACTTCTAATAAAGCAGAAGATGGATCACCTCTATAGTCCATTCCCAACTTATCTATTTCATCTAATAAAAATATTGGATTTTTTACTCCGACTTTAGAAATATTTTGCATAATTTTACCAGGCATAGATCCTATATAAGTTCTTCTATGACCTCTAATTTCAGCTTCATCCCTAATTCCTCCTAAAGCAATACGAGTAAATTTACGATTTGTAGCTTTTGCTATGGATTGACCTAAAGAAGTTTTTCCTACTCCAGGAGGACCAACTAAACATAATATAGGAGCTTTAACATGCTTAACTCTTTGCTGCACAGCAAGATGTTCTAGAATACGCTCTTTAACTTTTTCTAAACCATAATGATCTGCATCTAGAATAGCTTCAGCATCATCTAATTTATAGCTAACTTTACTCTTTTTTTTCCACGGTAGTGATATTAAAGTTTCTATAAAATTTCTTACAACTGTTGATTCTGCTGACATAGGTGGCATAAGACGTAATTTTGATAATTCAGATTCTGCCTTTTTTTTAGCTTCCTTTGACATTTGAGCAGCAATAATTTTTTTTTCTAATTCATCAAAGCCACTAATATCATCATTATCACCTAATTCTTTTTGAATTGCCTTTAATTGTTCGTGTAAATAATAATCACGTTGACTTTTCTCCATTTGTTTTTTTACTCTACCCTTAATACGTTTTTCAATTTGGAGAATGTCAATTTCTGATTCTATTTTAGATAATAACTCATTAAATCTATTTACTAAATTCGTATTTTCTAAAAGATTTTGTTTTTGTTCTAATTTTAAAGGAAAATGCGCTGATATTGTATCTACAATACGTTCTGGATCTTCTATATCACGCAAAGAAGATAAAATTTCAGCCGGAATTTTTTTATTTAACTTAATATATTGTTCAAATATATCTATTAATGTTCTACGTAAAGCTTCTATTTCAGCACCAGTAGAATAATCAGTATTAAAATCTTTTCCTTCACATTCAAAATATCCATTACTTTCATCTATATTTTCAATGGTAATACGTTTAACCCCTTCAATTAGTACTTTAACAGTGCCATCTGGTAATTTAAGCATTTGAATAACATTGGATAAACAACCAATATTATATATATCATTGATACCAGGATCTTCTTGTCCTAACGTTTTCTGAGCAACTAAAACAATTTTTTTATCTGCTTCCATTGAAATTTCTAATGCTTTAATAGAACGAGTACGTCCCACAAACAATGGAATAACCATATGAGGAAATACCACGACATCACGCAATGGAAGCAGAGGTAACTTAATTTGTTCTGAAGTTGTAATCTGGCTTTCAGGCATAAAATATCCTCAATTTATTTTTTAAAATTTTTAACATATTAAGTTGTATATGGGATCTATAATATATAATTCAATGTATAATTTAATATAACTTAACTTAATATTTTTATCTTAATTATGATAAAAAATTACAGGTAAGCAAGAGTTTTCTACATGACCTTTATCTATTACTACTTTTTTAATATTTTTATTTGTAGGTATATCAAACATGATATTGAACAATAATTTTTCTACTATAGATCGTAATCCCCTAGCACCTGTTTTTCTAGTAAAAGCTTGATGAGCAATAGACTGCAATGCATGTTCTGTAAATTCTAATTCAACATTATCCATTGAAAATAATTTGATAAATTGTTTAACAATAGAATTTTTAGGTTCAGTCAAAATTCTTATCAAATCTTTTTCATCTAGATCTTTTAACTTAGTAATAATAGGTAATCTTCCAACTAATTCAGGTATTAATCCAAATTTAATTAAATCTTCAGGTTCAATATCTGATTTATTATTATTTCTATTATTAATATTAGAAATAAATCCTATATTAGAGCTGTCTATTCTACTATCTATAATCTTATTAAGACCATCAAAAGCACCACCAACTATAAATAAAATATTAGTAGTGTCAATATTAACAAAATCTTGATTGGGATGCTTTCTTCCACCTTTTTTAGGAACAGATGCAATTGTACCTTCTATAAGTTTTAATAAAGCTTGTTGTACTCCCTCACCAGAAACATCTCTAGTAATTGAAACATTTTCTGATTTACGAGAAATTTTATCAATTTCATCTATATAAACAATAGCTTTTTCTGTTTTTTCTATATCATAATCACAACTTAGTAATAGTTTATGAATGATATTTTCAACATCATCTCCTACATAACCAGCTTCAGTTAATGTAGTCGCGTCAGCTATCACAAATGGTACATTTAATATTTTTGCCAATGTTTGAGCAAGCAATGTTTTACCAGAGCCTGTAGAACCTAATATTAATATATTGCTTTTTGTGAGTTCTACATCGTTTTCAAAATCAGAATAATTAATTCTTTTATAATGATTATACACAGCAACAGATAATATACGCTTAGCTTCTTCTTGTCCAACTATATATTGATCAAGAATTGCATTAATTTCAGAAGGAGTTAGAAATGATTCTTGTAAATTTTTATTATTTTTATAAGATTTTTCTTTAAGAATATTATCACATTCTAAAACACATTCATTACAAATGAAAACAGCAGATTGTCCTTCTATGAGATCAATCACATCATTTTTAGATTTATTACAAAATGAACATCTCAGCAAATAAGATTCCTGTGATTTATTTTTTTCAGACATATTTAATAATTTCCGATATATTAATGATATTCTAATAATTAAAATAAATTTAAAAATTGTATTTTAATAAAATTTGAAATAATTAAGATCTAGACAATAAAACTTTATCTATGATTCCATAAGACACAGCATCATTTGCTGACATAAAATTATCTCTTTCAGTATCAATAGATATTTTTTCTTTAGATTGACCTGTCATTTCAGATAAAATAGCATTTAAACGTTCACGCAAATCAATAATTTCTTTCGCATGTATTTGAATATCACTAGCTTGACCTTCTGCTCCACCTGATGGTTGATGTATCATAATTCTTGAGTTTGGTAAAGAAAATCTTTTTCCTTTTTTACCAGCTGATAACAAAAAAGCGCCCATACTAGCAGCTAATCCTACACAAAATGTAGAAACATCTGGTTTAATAAATTTCATAGTATCAAAAATAGATAATCCAGCATATACAGAACCACCTGGTGAATTTATATATATATATATGTCTTTATCTATATTTTCAGATTCTAAAAATAATAATTGCGCAACTACTAAATTAGCAGAATAATCATTAATTGGACCTACAATAAAAATTATCCTATCTTTCAATAAACGAGAATATATATCATAAGACCTTTCACCATATCCAGACTGTTCTACAACAACTGGAACATATCCAGCAGTAGTTTTACGTAAAAAATCTTCACTATATAATGAAGCATAAAAATCTGTAAATTTCATTTTGTTTATATTCTCATTAAATTTTCAAAATTGATAATTTCATCATTCATTTTAGCTATCTGAGATATGTATTCAATAACTTTATCTTCAGAAATTATTGCCTTTATATTAGATATAAAATTAGTATCAGATGAATATTTTTTTATAAATTTTTCAGGATGATCGTAATTTTTTGATAATGTATTAATTCGTTCTTGTATTTCTTCAAATTTAACAGATAAATTATATTCCTCTATTATTTTTGACAATAATAGTCCAATTTTAACTCTACGACTGGCTTCTTCAACAAAAATATCTCTTGGTATTTCACGATTTTGATTTTCATTATAATTTTTCATTTCTGATTGCATTTGTGAAATACAATTATCTATCTCTTGATCTATTAATGGTTTAGGCAAATCAAATTCAGTATTACTTATTAATTCAGAAAATATAGCAAATTTATTTTTATTTTTAATTTGAATCAAAGATTCTTTTTCTATATTATTTTTTATAATTTGTTTAAAATGTTCCAAGTCAATATCTTTGTAACCAAAAGATTTTATAAAATTTTCATCAAAAGGTGGTAATAATGGTTCAGATATAGATTTTAAGCTTACATTAAATTTAGCAATTTTTTGCGATAATTCTTTGTTATGATAATCTGCAGGGAATTGCAATGAAAATGATTTTTGTTCACCACTGAGCATTCCAATAATTTCTGATTCAAATTGTTCTAACATTTGTTTCTGACCAATAATAAAAGAAAAATCTTTTGCTTGTCCACCTGCAAATGCTATATTATCTATAGTTCCTTCAAAATCAATAACGACTTTATCTTCATGTTTAGCTGCTCTATTATTAATCACAGAATATTTGGCTTGTTGCTTACGCAATATATCTATTGTTTTATTTACATCTTCATCTGTAATATTACATATATAATGCTTTATAGATAAATTTTTAATATCAGGTAAACTAATTTCTGGATAAATATAAAATTTTGCATCAAAAATCAAATTATTATCTTGATTACTATCTATAGGCTTTATATCCGGTATTCCTACTATCTTTAAACCACTAGAATCAATTTGTTTTTTAAATTGATCATTAATCATATTTGTAATTACATCATATCTTATATTTGCAGCATAAGTATTAGACAAAATATTGATTGGTACTTTACCTGGTCTAAAACCTGAAATTTTTGCTGTTTTAGATAATTTTTTTAATTGATTCTGTACTTCTTTTTTAACATCACTTTCGTTAATAGATAACTTTATACGACGTTCAAGACCAGATACTATTTCAATCATTGACTGCATTTTAAAACCTATAAGAGTGTTATAATAAAATCTAATAAAATTATTAGATAATGTATTGTTTATTTAAATAAATAACAAAATTTAAAAATTATTCAATGATATTCCAGTTAATTTTTAATATTATACTGATTCATTGTGGTGCGAAGGATGGGATTCGAACCCACATGCATTTAAGCGTCAGGACCTAAACCTGGTGCGTCTACCAATTTCGCCACCTTCGCTTTTTATATGTTTTTATATGTATTTAATGAATAAATACATAATATAAAAAATTTTGTATATACATTAATCATATTACTTATATTATAAGTCTATAATACTGATAATCAAGTTAACATTACAATATTTTATTATAAATCATTATGTTTTACTAATTTAAATTTATCTATAAACTCAATAACTATATATTTTATTTAAAAAAATTATGAATAATAAATTATCAAAATTACATCCATATCCATTTGAAAAATTACGTATATTATTAAATCCTGTTGAGAAAATCAAAAATATAAAATTGCACCAAATAGATTTATCTATAGGAGAACCTAAACATGCTACACCTGATTGTGTAAAATTAGCTATAAAAAAAAATTTAGAAGGTATTTCAGTTTACCCTGCAACTAAAGGAAGTAATAAATTTCGTGAAACTGTATCTCAATGGATTGCTAAAAGATATAATATTATAGCTCCTGATCCAAATAATGATATTTTACCTGTTTTAGGATCTAAAGAAGCTTTATTTTCTTTAACTCAAACTATAATAGATTCTAATAATAAAAATCCTTTAGTTATTTGCCCAAATCCTTGTTATCAAATATATGAAGGTGCAGCAATATTAGCTGGAGCAGATGTTTATTATACATCTATTAATGAAAATAATAAGTTTGCTTACAACTTAGATGAAATACCATCCAATATTTTGAAAAATACTCAATTACTATTTGTATGTTCTCCTGGTAATCCTACTGGTAATGTTATTGATTTAGATACTTGGAAAAAAATATTTAACTTATCAGAAAAATATGGTTTTGTTATAGCATCTGATGAATGTTATTCTGAAATATATTTAGATGAAAAAAAACCAACTTTAGGTGCATTGCAAGCAGCTTCTTTATTGAATAAAGATCATAATAAATTAATAGTACTATCTAGTCTTTCTAAAAGATCTAATGTGCCAGGATTAAGATCTGGTTTTGTAGTTGGTGATAGAAAAATTATTAATGATTTTTTATTATATAGAACTTATCATGGAAGTGCTATGAGCAAATTAATTTCTGAAGCTAGTATTGCAGCTTGGTCAGATGAGCAACATGTAATAGAAAATAGAATATTATATAGAAAAAAATTTAGTGAAGTAATACCTATTTTAAATAAAGCTATAGATATAAACAAACCAGAAGCTTCATTTTATTTGTGGATTAAAACACCAATTTCTGATGAAATTTTTGCTAAAGAACTTTATAAACAATATAATGTTAAAGTAATACCAGGTAGTTTTTTATCCAGAGATTTTAATGGTATCAATCCAGGTAAAAATTATATAAGAATTGCTTTAGTAGATACTATAGAAGACTGTGTTGAAGCTGCAAATAGAATGGTAAGTTTTATTAATTCTATATCTTGATATGAAATTAAATAATATTTAATAAATCATTAATGAGTAAATTATGAAAATAGAAAATATGCAAAATATCATAGAAACATCTTGGAATCATAGATCAAATATTTCTCCAAATAATGTCTCAGAAGATTTATCACAAACTATTGAAAAAATTATTTCTTTGTTAAATTTAGGAAAAATTAGAATAGCAGAAAAACAAAATAATCAGTGGATAGTGAATGAATGGATAAAGAAAGCAGTGCTACTTTCTTTTAGAATAAAAAATAATAAAAAAATCGGTCAACATCCTAATGTTTTTTATGATAAAGTTGAATTAAAATTCTCTAAATATAGTGAAGAAGATTTTAAAGATGGTGGATATAGAGTTGTACCTTCTGCGGTAGTAAGATCTGGATCATTTATAGGAAAAAATGTTGTACTTATGCCTTCATATGTAAATATAGGTGCATATATAGATGAAGGCACTATGGTTGATACATGGGCAACAGTTGGTTCTTGTGCTCAAATAGGTAAAAATGTACATCTTTCTGGAGGTGTAGGTATAGGAGGAGTTTTAGAACCATTGCAATCTAATCCTACTATAATTGAAGATAATTGCTTTATTGGTGCAAGATCTGAAATAGTAGAAGGAGTTATTATAGAAAAAAATTCTGTTCTATCAATGGGTGTTTATATTTCTCAAAGTACTAAAATTTATGATAGAGCTACAGGAAAGATTACATACGGTATTATTCCTTCTGGTTCTGTAGTAGTACCTGGATCTTTACCATCTTCTGATGGATCACATAGTTTGTATTGTGCTGTAATTGTGAAAAAAGTTGATGCTCAAACACGTTCTAAAACTAGTATAAATGATTTATTGAGAGATTAATGAGTAATTTAGTACTGAAATTAGTTAAAGATTTAATAAATTGTCCTTCAATTACTCCAGATGATCATAATTGCCAAAAAATAATCGTTGATAAATTAAGTTCTATTGGGTTTAAAATTGAATTTTTTAATAAAAATGGGGTAACTAATCTATGGGCAGTTTATGGAAATAATTCTCCGTTATTAGTATTTGCTGGTCATACAGATGTAGTACCTCCAGGTCCTTTAAATTGTTGGAATAGTGATCCTTTTCATGCTACTGAAAGAAATGGTTTTTTATATGGAAGAGGTGCCGCAGATATGAAAAGTTCTATTGCTGCATTCATAATTGCAATAGAAGAATTAATAAGAGATAATGGTAATAATTTTTTTGGCTCAATAGGAATTTTATTAACTTCTGATGAAGAAGGTCCTGCCAAAGATGGTACATTACATGTATGTCAACAATTAAAACAAAGAAATTTAAATATAGACTATTGTATAGTTGGAGAACCTACTTCGGAATTTATTTTAGGTGATACTTGTAAAAAAGGCAGAAGAGGGTCTTTATCAGCGCATTTATCAGTAAAGGGAATAGAAGGACATATAGCATACCCTAAAATTATAGATAATCCAATACATAAAATTTCAATAATTATTTCAGACTTGGTAAATACAAAATGGGATAACGGTAATGAATATTTTGAACCAACATCTTTCCAAATATCTAATATTCATGCTGGTAATGGAGCTACTAATGTTGTTCCTGGAACTGTGGAATTAGATTTTAATTTAAGATTTTCTTCTGAAATTGATGACATTAAAATTAAAAATATTGTTAATAATATTTTAAAAAAATATAATACTATTTATGATATAAATTGGAATTTAAATGCTAAGCCATTCATAACAAAATCAGGTCTTTTGACTAAAAGTATTATACAAGCTATAAAATCAGAAACAGGGATAGAAACTAAATTATCTACTTCTGGTGGCACATCTGACGGTAGATTCTTAATAGATATTGCAGATGAAGTTATTGAGTTTGGACCATGTAATAATACAATACACAAATATAATGAATGTATCAAAATTTCTGATTTAGAAAAAATGAAAAATATATATAAACATACTTTAGAGTTATTATTAATTTAATAAATATGATAAGAAATATTCCAGAATTAATATGTATTAGAGATATTATTCGCTATGCTGTGACACAATTTAATAAAAATCAAATTTTCTTTGGTCATGGTAATGATAATTCATTTGATGAAGCAGTAAATTTAATTCTGCAAACACTTAAGTTAGAACCAGATTTATTAGAAATATTTTTAGATGCAAGATTGTTAGAAAAAGAAATATCTTTAATTTTAGATTATATAGAAAAAAGAGTTAAAGATAGAATACCTATAGCATATTTAACTAAAGAATCTTGGTTAAATGGATATAAATTTTTTGTAGATGAAAGAGTAATTATACCAAGATCTTATTTAGCAGAAATTTTGCTGGACAAAGATATTATTGATAATAATATAGAAGATATATTAGATCTTTGTACAGGGTCTGGTTGTTTAGCTATTCTTGCCGCTATTAAATTTAAAAATGCTAATATAGATGCAATAGATATATCAGAAGATGCTTTAGAAGTAGCAAATAAAAATATAAATCTATATAGATTAAATCAACAAATCAAAACATATAAAAGTAATCTGTATAGTAGTTTAGAAAAAAATAAAAAATATGATTTAATTATTTGTAATCCTCCATATGTAAATATGGAATCAATGAATATTTTACCTAAAGAATATTCATACGAACCAAAAATAGCTCTATATGGAGGGATTAATGGTATGGACTTAATAGAAAAAATTATTAAACAATCTAAACATTACTTAAAAGATAATGGTATTATCCTATTAGAAATAGGAAATGAATTTAATAATTTTATGAAAATGTTTAAATATTTAAAACCTCATTGGTTTCATGAAGATCATTTATATAAAAAAATACTTATGTTAAAATATGACCAATTATAGAAATCTTTATATAATACATAATTTATTATTCTAATTTTGCAAATTCTAATAATAATTCTTTTATTCCAAAATTATCAAATTTAATTATTATTTTTGTATTTTTACCATTACCAATTATATTTAATATAATACCTTTTCCAAATTTGAAATGTTTTACTTGCTGACCAATATTATATAAATTTCTTGTATTATTAAATGTTGGTGCTATCTTTTTAGTATTAGAACAATTTTCATTAAATTGGTGATTAAAATTATGAAAATGTAAATTTATATTCTTTATTTCTGATAAGAATCTTGATTTAAGAAAATGCCTTATTTGCCCATTTAACATTCTATTTTTAGAATATGTGATGTATAATTTTTTTCTTGCTCTGGTAATAGCAACATACATTAGTCTCCTTTCTTCTGCAATACCGTTTTTTTCATTTATGCTATTCTCATGAGGAAATAATCCTTCCTCTAATCCAGTAATAAATACAGTATCAAATTCTAAGCCTTTTGCAGCATGTACTGTCATCATTTGTACTAATTTTTGATTGTCATTATCACTACTTCCTGCCTCTAAAGATGCATATGAAAGAAAAAGTAACAAAGGTGTTTGATTAATTTCATTATAATTATCATTATGATAATTTATTCCTGCAGGCAAATTTTCACAATTTTCTTCAATAGAAAAAGTTTTAGCAGCTGTTATTAATTCGCTAATATTTTCTAATCTATTGTTACCATCACGTGTATTATTATAGTAATCATTTAATCCACTATATTCCAAAACTTTTTCTATTAAAGTAACTAAATTAACTTTTTTAGAGTATTCAAATAAATAATCAATGATATTAGAAAATTTTTTTATAGCATTTTTATATTTGTTATCTATATAATTTATAGATTCATAAAAACTAATATTTTTTTCTTCAACTATTGAAGCTTGTATTTCTAAAGTTTTCGATCCTATACCTCTAGGTGGAAAGTTTACTACACGTAACCAAGATATGTTATCATTTTTATTTGCTATTAATTTTAAATAAGCAAGTATATGTTTAATTTCTTGACGCTCAAAAAATCTTAATCCACCATATACTTTATATGGTATATTAGCTAAAAATAAAGCATGTTCAAATATACGAGATTGAGCATTGCTCCTATACAATATAGCAATATTACTCATATCTGTTCCATTTTTAACTAAATGTAAAATTTCATTAGATATATACTGAGCTTCTAATGTATCATTTTTATTTTCAATTACATGAATTTTTTCACCATCACCTTGATCTGTCCATAATTTTTTGCCTAATCTATCCTCATTATGTTCAATGAGAGAATTAGCTGCATTCAAAATGTATCCTAATGATCTATAATTTTGTTCTAAGCGTATAACTTGTTTTTTTGCAAAATTATTTTCAAAATCTGTCATATTTCCTACATTTGCTCCACGGAAGGCATAAATAGATTGATCATCATCACCCACAGCAAATATAGAAGATTTTTTTCCAGATAATAATTTAATAAAACTATATTGTAATTTATTGGTATCTTGAAATTCATCTATAAGAATATGTTTAAATTTTTGATTATAAAATTCTCTAATATTTTGATTATTTTTTAAAAGTTCATAAGATTTTAATAAAAGTTCTGAAAAATCTACTAAACCTTCATTTTTACATTTTTGTTCATATATAGAATATATTTCGCATAAATATTTATAACTATTTTTATTAATAAAAATTAAATCTTTACAACGTATACCATTTTCTTTTTGTAAATTTATAAACCTCTGTGCATCTTTAGGATTACAAATTTTGTCATCGATATTTGAATCTTTATATATTTTTTTTATAACAGATAATTGATCAGATACATCAAGTATTTGAAATGATGATGGTAAATCAGCAAAAGCATAATTAATTCTTAACATTTTATGGCATAAACCATGAAATGTACCTATCCATGTATCTTTTGTAGAAATATATAAAGATTTAGATAATCTCATTACTAATTCTTTAGCTGCTTTATTTGTAAAAGTAACTATAAACATATCAGATTGAATAGCTTGTAATGTATCTATTAACCAAAATATCCTTGTAGTTAGGACTTTTGTTTTTCCACTACCAGCACCAGCCAAAACAAGTGTATGTCCAGATTTGATAGTAACTGCTTTGTATTGTTCATTATTTAGAGAATTGAGTAATTTATTATGAAACATAATGTTTTTATTTTATGAGAAAAATTTTAATATTGAATTAATACTCTAAGAATTAAAAATTGCTATATTCATTAAAATTTTATCTAATTATATAGTTTATTGCTATTAAAAAATTTATTTTATTTTTTTCAAAATTGCTATAAAAAAACCATCTGTATGATGTATATCAGGCCTTAATTCTAAAAATGGGCCTTTGCAAGGTAAATCAATCTTAAGATTTTTTAATAAAGTTTTAATATCAATAATTTGAAAAGAATCATTTTTATCAATAAATTTTGCAATTTGCAGTTGATTTTCTTCTGGAAGAATACTACATGTCGAATATATTAAATAACCATCTTTTTTAACGCATTGTGATGCTTTTATTAAAATTTTAGTTTGTAATTTAATAATTTTATTAATACTTTCATTTGTATGTAACCATTTTAAATTTGGATATCTACGTAAAGTACCTGACCCTGTACAAGGAATATCTACCAAAACTTTATTAGCTTTACCAAAGAATCTATTAATTTTTTGATCACATTCATCTTTTATATGTATGAAGGAAATATTATTTAATTTTGATCTGTCAAATCTTTTTTTTGCTTCTAATAATTTTTTATTAGATATATCAAAAGCATAAATATGTCCACTAGAATGCATTAAAGCACTCATTAGCAAACTTTTACCACCTGAACCAGCACAAAAATCAATAATTAATTCATAACGACGAGGATTTACTAATATTGAAATTAATTGACTGCCTTCATCTTGAATTTCTATATCACCATCAAAATAGTATTTCCATTTATTAATTTTTATATTTTTATTAAAGCGAATACCAAATGGTGAAAATTTAGTTATTACAAAATCTTCATTTTCTATTAAATTAAAATCTTGTTTAATATTTTTAACAAAAGATTTTCTATTAATATTTATAGGATTTACTCGAATATCTAATTTAGCTCTAGAATTCAAACTATTAAATAATGCTTCACTATTGAAAATATTATCATATGATTTATATATCCATTCTGGAATACTATACTTTATATTAGCATTCAAACTTGATATATCATAGTTGTATATTTTATCAATCCATTCTTTTTGATCATTGTCTAGATAATTGTATAATCTATTATTAGTATTTATCAAACCTAGAATTGCTAAACAAATATTTTTTTCTAAATTAGTTTTTTTACTATTAACTAAATAATTATACAAAGTTAAATGGCGTAAAATATCATAAATGGCATTATTAATTTCATTTCTATCATATAAACCAATGTTTTTGTGAGATCTAAAATAATTTTCTATAACATTGATATCAATAACATTATTAAAACTTAATAATTTATTTAATATATTTACAATTTGAGATATGCGAATATTGATATTTTTTATTTCCAATTTTTAATTATTCCATAATAAATAATTTATGTTTTTTATTCTTAATTTTCACAATATTTCCATTTAATTGAATATAATCATATATTAACCATTCAACAGTATTAACTAATGTTATATGTTCTATTTGTAATACTCTATTTGATAAAGTATCAATAGTATCATCTAAATATACTGGTACTATGCCTTGAGCTATTATTGGTCCATCATCTAATAAAGGAGTAACAAAATGTACAGTACATCCATGAAAGCATAATCCAGAATTTAAAACTCTTTCATGAGTATTTAATCCCTTAAATAATGGTAATAATGAAGGGTGTATATTAATTAAACGTCCATAATAATATTTTACAAATGTTTCTGTTAAAATTCTCATAAAACCAGCTAAAATAATATAATCTGGATTGCTTTTATCTATTTCTTTTAATAAAGCTTCATCAAATTCTTCTCTGCTGTTATAATCAAGATGATTTATTATTTTAGTATTTATACCCAAGGATTGGGCAGACTTAATACCTTCAGCATTTAGATTATTAGATATTACACAACAAATTTCAGCTGGCCATTTATTTGTAATGTTTGCCTTTAGTAAAGCAAGCATATTACTACCACGGCCTGAAATTAATATAACTAATTTTTTTCTATTTTGTTGAGTGTTTATAGTCATGTAATATTCCCATCCCATACTTAATTAAATTAATATAACCTTTTAATGAAGAAAAAGATTAGTGAAAATATATAATAAACTAACATTTATAAAAAAGAAACAAAGAGCTATTACTATAGGTAATTTTGATGGTATACATTTAGGACATAAAAAAATACTAAATACACTTTATATTGAAGCTAAAAAAAGAAATTTAGTATCCTCAGTTATGACTTTTTATCCTCATCCTAAAAATTATTTTTCTAAAAAAAATAATAATTTTACTATAAGTAATCTTAGAGATAGAATTTATGGAATTTTAGAAACTAATATAGAAGAAATTATAATTAAAAAATTCAATGAAAGTTTCTATAAAATTTCTGCTTTAGAATTTATAAAAGATTTAATACATAAATTAAATTTAAAATTATTAATTATAGGCAAAGATTTTCATTTTGGATATAACAGAGAAGGGAATATACATTTACTAAAATCTTTAGCAAAAAAATATGATTTTGAAATAATAATATTAGATGATTTTATTAATGCATATAAAGAACGAATATCAAGTTCCTTATTACGAAAAGAATTAATTAATGGAAATATTGATAGGGCTAAGTATTTAATTGGTAATAATATTTATATTAGTGGACATGTTGTTCATGGTAATAAAATTGGTCGTCAAATAGGTTTTCCTACTATCAATATTAATGTACCACAAAATATAGCTATCAAACATGGGGTATATTGTGTATATATACATAATATTTATAAATTCCCTATAATGGGAGTAGCTAATTTAGGAATTAGAAAAACATTAGGTGATAATGGTAAAGTTTTATTAGAAATATATTTATTAAATAATACAGTTAATGTATATGGAAAAATCATAAGGGTTGAATTTTTATATAGACTACGCAATGAAGAAAAATTTTGTAATATGGAAGAACTTACTATTGCAATTCAACATGATGTTAATAATGCTTTAGAATACTTTAAAAAAATTATGGACTATAAAAATACTTTAAATTTAACAGAAACTCCTTTTCCAATGAAAGGTGATTTACCAAATAAAGAACCAATTATTATTAAAAAATGGGAAGAAGAAAATATATATAATATACTATCTGAGTTAAATAAAAATAAACCAAAATTTTTGTTACATGATGGTCCTCCTTATGCAAATGGAGATATTCACTTAGGTCATGCAGTAAATAAAATATTAAAAGATATTATTTTAAAACATAAAAGATTATTAGGATTTAATGCATGTTATATACCTGGATGGGACTGCCATGGTATGCCTATAGAAATTCAAATAGAAAAAAAATATGGTAAATATTTGCCTACAATAGAATTACAAAAAAAAGCTAGAGAATATGCTTTAGAACAAATAGAGAAGCAAAAAAAAGAATTTAAAAGATTAGGTGTATTAGGGCAATGGGATGATCCATATTTAACGATGAATTTTCAAAATGAATCTGATGAGGTCAAAGTTTTATCTAAAATATTAGAGTATGGTTATGTTAACCGTGGATTAAAACCAGTCAATTGGTGTTTTGATTGTAAATCAGCTTTAGCAGAAGCTGAAATAGAATATAAAGATAAGTTAGATTATGCTATATATGTTGCTTTTAAATTTTCAAATAATAATAGTATTTTAAAAAAATTTGGTATTAATTTCAAAAATCAATTTTATGGAGCTATTGCAATATGGACTACAACACCATGGACTATACCTGCTAATCAAGCTCTTATAATAAATGCAAATATAAAATATTCTTTATTAAAAGTTAATTCTTCTTATAATAATCATGATTTACTATTAATCGTAGCAAAAGATCTTGTAGAAAATTATTTAAAAACACTTTCTTTAAAAGGAGAAATTTTATCATCAATACAAGGAAAAGAACTTTTAGGTGAAGAGTTTTATCATCCTTTATATGGAACTGATATTATATACAATCGTACTGCTAAGATTTTTCATGGAGACTTTGTTAATATAGATAATGGTACTGGTATTGTGCATTCTGCGCCAGCTTTTGGAATAGAAGATTTTGAATGTTTTAAATCTAATGGTTTTACAGATGATGAAATTATTAATCCTATAGATGAAAATGGTTTTTTTGTAAATTCTTTACCATTTTTTGGTAATATGAAAATATGGGAAGCTAATGAAAAAATAATCCAATTTTTAAAAACAAATAATACTTTATTATTTTATGAAAAATATAATCATAGTTACATGCACTGTTGGAGACATAAATCTCCATTAATTTTTAGGTCTACCCATCAATGGTTTGTAAATATGGATATTATTCCTAAAAATAGTAATAAATCATTACGAGAAAATGCATTAAGTGCTTTAAATAATGTTAAATTTTATCCAGAATGGGGTAAATCAAGATTATATTCTATGATATTTAATAGACCTGATTGGACAATTTCTAGGCAACGTCAATGGGGTGTTCCAATACCATTTTTTATACATAAAAAAAATGGTCAATTACATCCAAATACCATAAGCATCATAAAATTAATATGTAAAAAAATAGAGCAATATGGAATATCTGCTTGGCAAAATATAGATATTCAAGAATTATTAGGCAATGAAGTTAATGAATATGAAAAAAGTAAAGATACTTTAGATGTATGGTTTGATTCAGGATCAACAAATATTACTGTTTTGGGAGGAAAAGAATTAGCTTCTTTGAAAAATCTTACTTGGCCAGCAGATTTATATTTAGAAGGATCTGATCAACATAGAGGTTGGTTTCATTCTTCATTATTAATCGGATGTATGCTATATAAACAGGCTCCATACAAAGCATTACTAACTCATGGTTTTGTTGTAGATGGTAATGGTAAAAAAATGAGTAAATCTATTGGTAATGTTATTTTACCTAAAGAAATTACTAATAAATTTGGTGCAGAAATATTACGATTATGGGTAGCTACAACAGATTATTCTGGAGAATTATATATATCAGACGAAATATTAAAAAGAGTTGTAGAAAGTTACCGTAGAATTCGTAATACTATAAGATTTTTACTAGCTAATGTATCTGATTTTGATCCTATATCAGATGCATTACAAAATGATCAATTATTAGAAATAGATAAATATGCACTATTAATAACTAAAAATTTACAAAATGAAATTATTCAATATTATAATAAATATGAATTTCATAATGTTATATCAAAGTTACAAAATTTTTGTTCTGAAGATTTAGGATCTTTTTATTTAGATATATTAAAAGATAGACTTTATACAACTAAATCTAATGGCAAAATTAGACGTAGCGCTCAAACTGCTTTATATAATATAGCTTTGATATTATTAAAATTAATGTCACCAATATTATCATTTACTACAGAAGAGGCATGGCAATATTTATTAAATAATAATTATAAACAATCAAAAACTATTTTTATAGAAAATTATCATGAAATGAATATTTCAGATAATGCTAATATTTTGCATAAATGGAACCAAATTAGAATAATAAGAAAAAATGTACAAAATAAATTAGAAAAATCAAGAATGACAGGAGCAATAGGATCATCTTTACAAGCTGAAGTAGAAATATATGCTAAATCTAATGAAAAAATATTATTAGATAGTATTGGTGAAGAATTAAGATTTGTTTTTATAGTATCTAAAGTTACAATTAAAGAAACTGATAATGATTTGAAAATAGTTATTACTCCATCTAATGGTATTAAATGTGAGCGTTGTTGGAATTTTTGTAATCATAATGATTTACATAAAGAACATCAAAAAATATGTAATAGATGTTTTGAAAATATTTTTGGTGCTGGTGAAATTAGATATTTTTCATAATTTTTATGATATATAAAAATTTAATTTTTAAAAATAACTTGTATATTAGTATTCTTATAGCTTTTTTTATAATTATTATTGATCAAATTACAAAAAATTATGTTGAAAATCATATTCAATATAATCATATACTCAATATATCCAATATATTGAGTATTACTTTAATATATAACTATGGTGCTGCTTTTAGTATCTTATCTGATCAAAATGGATGGCAAATATGGTTTTTGATAATTATTAGTTCAATAGCCACTTTAATATTTTTGATTTTAATAAATATAGAAAAAAATAATATTAAATATTATGCTTTATCAATATCATTAGGTGGAATTATTGGAAATTTAATTGACAGAATGAGGCAAGGATATGTAATTGATTTTATTTTTGTTCATTATAAAGATTTATATCTTCCAATATTCAATGTTGCAGATATATGTATTAGTATTGGAATAACTATCATTATAATCAATGATTATATAATTAATAAAACATTTAAAAATTAATATTTAATCAAAAAATAAGCTATGAATATTATAAAAAATAAACGCATAATTATTGCTTTAACAGGTGGTATAGCTTGTTATAAAGTAGTCGAATTAATACGCATATTAAGAAAATATGATGTAATTATTACTGTCATAATGACAAAAAACGCAACTAATTTTATTACACCTTTAACTATAGAAACAATATCATGTAGCAAAGTATATATAAATGATGATACTGTAAAATATAATATGGATCATATTAATCTTACAAGAAATCATGATTTGATTATTATTGTTCCAGCTACGGCCAATATTATAGCAAAACTTGCAAATGGTATAGCTGACGATTTTTTATCTACAATGATATTAGCTAGATCATGCCCCTTAGTATTAATTCCTGCTATGAATAAATTTATGTGGAATAATAATAGAACAAAATCAAATATATCAATATTATTAAATGATAATGTAATTTTAATAGGTCCTAATTTTGGAGAACAAGCTTGTGGTGAAATAGGAGTTGGTAGAATGGTTGAGCCAGAAGAAATATTAGAATATTTAATAGAATTTTTTTCTCCTAAAATTTTAAAAAATATGAATATATTGATCACAGCTGGTCCAACTATAGAGCCTATAGATCCTATTCGATATATAAGTAATCATTCTTCTGGAAAGACTGGTTATGCTATTGCTAACTCTGCAAAAAATGCAGGAGCAAAAGTAACTCTTGTAACTGGACCTACTTATTTAAAAACTCCTAATAATATTAAAACTGTTTTTATTAATACTGCTAACGAAATGTATGAATCAGTAATAAAAAATATTGATAATATAGACGTTTTTATTTCAGTAGCAGCTGTATCAGATTGGTATATAAAAAATATTAATATAAATAAAATTAAAAAAAAATCAAATTATATACCAGAATTTATACTACATCCTACTGTAGATATATTATCTACAGTATCAGAAACATATGATAAGATTTTTTGTATTGGATTTGCTGCAGAAACTGAAAATATTGAAGAATATGCCATTAAAAAACTAAAAGAGAAAAAAATAGACATGATAATTGCTAACATGGCCACCCAAGTAATGAATAGTGATATGACAGAATTCATTATTTTTAATAAAGATGGTCAAAGAGAATTCATAAGCAACACTAGCAAAATTGATGCTGCTATGAAATTAATAGAAAAAATTGCTATGAAAGTTAATAAATAAAACTATTTAATAATATGAATACAATTGAATTAAAAATTAATGATGAACTTGTTAAAAAATTTGGTATACCAAAATATCAAACTCAAAAAGCTGCTGCTTTAGATTTATATGCATGTATAGAAAATCCAATAAAAATATTTCCTTGTAAAAATGCAAAATTAATTTCTACTGGCATAGCTATATCTATATCTAATCCAAATATTATGGCAATGATAGTTCCTAGATCTAGTTGTGGTCATAAAAAAGGATTAATATTGGGTAATTCTATTGGAATAATAGATGCTGACTATTTAGGAACTATTTTTATCAGTGTATGGAACCGTAATCCTAAAAATACTATACCTATAATAATAGAACCTGGTGAAAGAATAGCACAATTAATATTTGTACCTATTATAAGAACAAATTTTAATATAGTAGAAGCTTTCTCAGAGAATTCAGTTAGAGGAGAAAAAGGATTTGGTTCTACAGGATAGTAATTTAATAAAGATAGCAACTAAATAGATATTTAGTTGCTAGCAACTTATGAAATACAAAAATTATAATGATGTATGTAATTTTCTATTTTTTCTTAGGTGATAAGATCATTACTATTTGACGCCCTTCTAATTTAGGCATAGCTTCAACAGTGATATGTTCTTTTAAATCTTCTCTAATTCTTTCTAGCATTTTAACACCTAAATTTTGGTGTGCCATTTCTCTACCACGAAATCTCATTGTAACTTTAGCTTTATCTCCTTCATCTAAAAATCTACGTAAATTTCTTAATTTAACTTGATAATCACCTTCATCTGTTGATGGTCTAAATTTCACTTCTTTAATCTGTACTACTTTTTGTTTTGTTTTTGCTTCAGCTTGTTTTTTTTGTTCTTGATATTTAAATTTACCATAATCCATTATACGACAAACAGGTGGACTGGCATTTGGAGCAATTTCCACAAGATCTAAATTATTTTTTTCTGCAAAACGTAAAGCTTCTGCAGTTTTCATAACGCCTAATTGTTCTCCATCAACTCCTATGAGACGTACTTCAGAGATTCTAATTTCTCCATTAGTACGATTAGCTTTTTCGGTAGCGATATTAACCTCCAATAAAAAAATATTATTTTTTAGTATAAAATATTAGATTATAAAATACAACGCTTACTATTAATATCTTCTTTTAGTATTTTGATAAATGCTTCTATAGACATAGATCCTAAATTTAAATTTTTTAAGCCTCTAACTGATACAGTATCTGTATTCATTTCTTTTTCACCAATAATTAATATATATGGAATTTTTTGTAAACTATGTTCTCGTATTTTTTTATTAATTTTTTCTGATCTTAAGTCTGTAATAGATCTAAAATTTTCTTTCAAAAATAAATGATTAAGTTTTTCTACATATTCTGAATATATATCAGAAATACAACATATAACTACCTGAATAGGAGCTAACCAAGTTGGCATAGCACCAACATAATGTTCAATTAACATTCCTATAAACCTTTCAAAAGATCCTAAAATAGCACGATGTATTATAACTGGGTTTATGCGTTGATCATGTTTATCAATATACTCTGCTCCAAGTAATGAAGGCATAGAAAAATCAACCTGTAAAGTACCACATTGCCAAAAACGCCCTATTGCATCTTTAAGAGTATATTCTATTTTAGGGCCATAAAATGCACCATCTTCCGGCATAATTTCAAAATTGCAATTAGATTTTTTTAAGCTATCTACCAAAGCTTTTTCAGATAAATCCCAAATTGCATCTGTACCTATTTTTTTCTTAGGTCTTGTAGCAACTCTATATAAAATATCAGTAAATCCAAAATCTCTATATACTTTCTGCAATAATAATGTAAATTTTATGCATTCTTCTTGTATTTGATCTGGAGTACAAAATATATGTCCATCATCTTGTGTAAATCCACGTACTCGCATAATTCCGTGCAAAGATCCAGAAGATTCGTTACGATGACATTGTCCAAATTCTCCATATCTAATTGGCAATTCACGATATGAATGTAACTTTGATTTAAAAATTTGTATATGACCAGGACAATTCATCGGTTTAATTCCATAAATACGATTTTCTGATTCAGTAGTAAATATATTTTCTCTATAATTATCCCAATGACCTGTCTTTTTCCACAAAGATATATCTATAATTTGAGGTGATTTAACTTCTTTATAATCATTATTTTTATAAATTCCTCTCATATATAATTCTATTTGCTGCCAAATTACCCAACCTTTTTCATGCCAAAAAATTAATCCTGGAGCTTCTTCTTGAAAATGAAATAAATCTAATTCTTTTCCTATTTTTCGATGATCTCTCTTTTCTGCTTCTTCAAGCATATGTATATAATTGTTTTGATCTTCTATACTATTCCAGGCAGTACCATATATACGTTGTAACATTTCATTTTTACTATTGCCTTGCCAATAAGCACCAGAAATTTTAGTTAATTTAAATACTTTTAAAAAACCAGTAGATGGCACATGTGGTCCTTTACATAAATCTATAAAATCACCTTCTTGATAAATAGTAATTTTTTCATTATTAGGTATATTAACAATTAGTGATACCTTATATGTTTCATTTAAAGATTCAAAAAGATTAATAGCATCTTCTCGAGATAATTCTTTTTTTATGATCGGTTCATTTTTTTTTGCTAGCTCTTTCATTTTATTTTCTATTAAAATAAGATCATCTGGAGTAAAAGAGCGTTTATATGAAAAGTCATAAAAAAAACCATCTTTAGTAGTTGGACCTATTGCAATTTTAATATCATCAAATAAGGATTTAACAGCATAAGCTAATAAATGAGCAGTGGAGTGGCGAATTATATCCAATCCTTCAGGATCTTCTGCTGTGACTATTTTTATGTTAATATCTTCTTTTATTAGATAATTAACATCTACTAAAGGATAATTTTTATTAGATAAAATAATAGCACCTAAAGCTTTTTTAAAAAGATCTTTACTTATCATATGGGCTAAATGTGAAACAGTCACTGGATGAGAATATTCAAAAATAGATCCATTATGCAAAGTAATCTGTATCATAAATAATATTTCCCAGAAATATGAATGTAAAACACTTAATAGTGTGCCTTTAGTTTTAAAAATTGATTTTTTATTGGTGGGTGGTATTGGATTCGAACCAACGACCTCTACGATGTCAACGTAGTGCTCTAACCAACTGAGCTAACCACCCATTATGATATTTAAGATTTTACATTTGATTTATAAGAAATTCAAATATTTTCAATGTATATATTCTTTATAAACGAGAATTATTAATATCTATATGATATAGTTTGGAAATTAAATCTTTCATTTTGTTTTTTGACTTTATTCCACATGACGACTCTACACCACTACTTACATCAATAGCCCATGGTTGGATATTTTTTATGGCTGTCTCTAAATTATCATGATTTATACCACCAGATAATATTATAGGACAATTTATTTTCTTATCAAGATTTTTAATTAAATCATGTTGAAAAATTTTACCACTACCACCGTAATTGTTAGTATAACTATCAAATAATATTCCTGAAGCATTATTATATTTTTTACATTCTAAATAAATTTGTTCTGTACTATTTAGATGATCTGAACCAATTCTGATAGCACGAATAAATTTTTGATGAAAACTTTCACAAAATTGTTGAGATTCTATATCTCCATGAAATTGAAGTATATCAGGACAAACTTTATCTTGTACTTTCATAATGAAATCTTTAGTAGCATTTACAAATAAAGCCACACAATTAACGAATATAGGAATTTCTTTTCTTAATTTGATTGCTTTATTAATATCTACAAATCTTTTACTTTTTTCATAAAAAACTATACCAATTGCATCTATACCAATTTTTACTGCTTCATAGATATCATTTTCTTCTGTAAAACCACAAATTTTAACTCTAGTTCTCTTCATATTAAATTTTTATTGAAATTTGAAAATAGAAAATAAGTTATTATTTTCTATTCTAGATTCTTGTAAATTAAATTTATCTGGATATATAATGGATGATAAATATAAACCATATGGGGAGAATGTACATATAGGTTTTTTATTGTATGGATCATTAATTAAATTAATAAACCAATCTTCATTTTTTTTATCTGATGCAACCTGTAATAATGCTCCTATAATGTTTCTTACCATATGATATAAAAAAGCATTACCTTTAATATTAAAAATTATAAAAGAACCATATTCATATATATTGAAATCATATATAGTTTTTATAGGATTTTTAGATTGGCATCCTGATGATCTAAAATTATTAAAATTATGAGTTCCTAGTATATTTTTAGATAAATTATGAAGTTTATTGATATTTATATCTTTAAATGTCCAACCTACTTTTTTATATAGAATACTAGGTCTAATCTTACCTCTATATAAAATATATGTGTAGTTTCTAGCAATAGCACTAAATCTTGAATGAAATTCAAAACTTAAATTACGTGCCCATAATACAGATATACTACTTGGTAAAAAAGCATTAGTGCCTCTTATCCATGATTTCATATCTCTATTAATTATAGTATCAAAGTGAATAACTTGTATTATTGCATGTACACCTGCATCAGTTCTACCAGCACATATTATAGAAACTTTATGTTCACAAGAAGACGAAATAAATTTACTTATAGCATATTCTAAAACATCTTGAACAGTATTTTTATGTTTTTGAGTTTGCCATCCTAACCATTTAGAGCCATCATATGAAATGCCCATTACTATTCTATTCATAATATATTATCCTAAAAAATATTTAATATATTTTTTAGGAAATTTTTTTGTTAATACATTAATTTAATTTTCTAAAGCTATACGTAACATACGACGTAAAGGCTCAGCAGCACCCCACAATAGTTGATCACCAACAGTAAAAGCACTCAAATATTGTTTACCCATCGATAAATGTCTAATACGGCCTACAGGTATATTTAATGTACCTGTAACAGCTACAGGAGTTAATTGTGTAATGGAAGATTGCTTATTATTAGGAATCAGTTTAGACCATTTTGTACTTTTAGATATAATATCTTCTACTTCATCAATAGGAACATCTTTTTTCAGCTTAATTGTTAAAGCTTGACTATGACAACGCAAAGCACCAATACGTACACATAATCCATCAATAATAACTGATGATAACCCCTTATTTTTTCTATTCAAAATTTTATTAGTTTCAACGCTTGCTTTCCATTCTTCCTTAGAAATACCATTTTCAAGATCTTTATCAATCCATGGAATCAAATTTCCTGCTAACGGAATACCAAATTGTTTTACAGGTAAACTAATATCTTTTTGTGTAGATAAAACTTCTCTATCGATATCTAATATAGCAGATGCAGGATCATCTAAAAGACCTTGTATAGATTTATTAATGATTCCGAATTGTGTTAATAATTCTCTCATATGTTGAGCACCACCACCCGATGCAGCTTGATAAGTCATAGAAGAGACCCATTCTATTAAATCAAGATGAAATAAACCAGCTAATCCCATTAACATACAACTAACAGTACAATTACCACCTATGAAATTACGTATACCAGATTTAAGAGAATTTTGAATTACATCTAAATTTACTGGATCTAATACTATTACTGAATTATCTTCCATTCTTAAAGTACTTGCTGCATCTATCCAAATTCCATTCCAACCAGATGATCTTAATTTTGGAAATATTTCAGATGTATAATCACCTCCCTGAGTACTGACAAGAATAGGTAATTTTTTAAGTGACTCTATATCATAGGAATTTTTAATTTTTTCTGTACCTTCTAGCCATGATGGCTTACAAATACCAGAATTATTACTTGAAAATAATACTGGATTTATAGAGAAAAAATCACCCTCTTCTCTCATACGTTGTAAAAGTACAGATCCGACCATACCACGCCAACCAATAAATCCTACTGATTGATTCATTTTAATCATCCTTATTTGATAATTATTATTGTTATAAAAATTGATAAATATAATTAATTATTTATTAGATAATTTTTTTAAAATGGCATCACCCATTTCTTTTGTACCAACTTTATAATATCCTTCTTCATAAATATCAGAAGTTCTTAATCCATCATTAAGAACTTGTTGTACTGCATTTTCTATTTTTAATGCATCTTTTTCTCTATTTAAAGAATAACGCAATAACATAGCTGCTGATAATATTGTTGCTAATGGATTAGCTATATTTTTTCCAGCAATATCAGGAGCTGATCCATGACTTGGTTCATATAATCCTTGTTTATTTGCATTTAATGATGCTGATGGTAACATACCAATAGAACCAGTTAGCATAGAGGCTTCATCTGATAATATATCTCCAAATAAATTACCAGTTACAATTACATCAAATTGTAAAGGATTTTTTACTAATTGCATCGCAGCATTATCTATATACATATGTGATAATTCAACATCAGGATAATTTTTAGAAACATCTATTATGATGTTTCTCCAAAATTGCGATGTTTCTAAAACATTAGCTTTATCAATACTACATAACTTTTTGTTTCTAGAACGTGAAATTTCAAATGCTATTTTTGCTATGCGACGTACTTCTGATTCTGCATATCTCATGGTATCGAAACCTTCTAAATCATCTATAAATTCACCATCTATTACTTTTCTAACTCCACGAGGCATACCAAAGTATACATCACCTGTTAATTCTCTAACTATTAATAAATTTAATCCAGAAACAATTTCTTTTTTCAATGTCGATGCATTTAATAATCCAGGATATAAAACAGCAGGCCTTAAATTAGCAAATAATTTTAAAGATTTCCTTAATCCTAAAATTGCTTGTTCTGGGCGTAAATGTCTTGGTAAATTATCATATTTCCAATCACCAACAGCACCAAATAAAACTGCATCACTTTTTTTGGCTAATTCCAATGTAGATTCTGGTAACGGATGTCCTAATAAATCAAATGCTGCTCCACCAATAGGTGCTTCATTTAGTATTAATGTAGGATCTATAAATTTAATAACACGAATAGCTTGTTCGATAATTTCTGGTCCTATACCATCACCAGCTAATACAGCAATATTTTTACTCATTTAAAATTCCAAAAAATTTAAAAAATATAATTTTTAACTTATATTAAAATACATTTTTCAACCATATATTTTTTTTAAAATAATTTTCTTCAAATGATTTGATTTTTTCAGCATAACGTAATGTTAATGCTATATCATCTAAACCATTTAATAAGCAATATTTTCTAAAATCATCTATATTAAAAAATATTTCTTTACCAGAAGGTAAAATAATAATTTGTTTTTCTAAATCAATACTTAATTTTAATATATCAGATAATGCTTCTTTAAAAAGATAATCAATTTCATCATCTGGCAAAATAATAGGTAATAGACCATTTTTAAAACTATTATTAAAAAAGATATCTGCAAAAGAAGGCGCTATAATTACTTTAAATCCATATTGTATTAAAGCCCAAGGAGCATGCTCTCTACTAGATCCACATCCAAAATTTTTACGAGTTAATAAAATAGATGCATTATTATATGGAATTTTATTTAAAATAAAATCTGGATTAATAGGTCTAGAGCTATTATCCATTCCTGGTTCACCATGATCCATATATCTTAATTCATCAAATAAATTGGGACCAAAACCTGTTTTTTTTATAGATTTTAAAAATTGCTTTGGAATAATTAAATCTGTATCTATATTTTCTCTGTCTAAAGGTGCAACTATACCATAATGATTTTTAAAAGCTTGCATATTACATGAAACCTTTTTATTTTTAGTTAATTAAATTTACGAATATCTACAAAATGTCCAGCTATAGCAGCTGCTGCAGCCATAGAAGGGCTTAATAAATGAGTTCTACCTTTTTGTCCTTGACGTCCTTCAAAATTTCTATTAGATGTAGAAGCACATCTTTCTTCTGGATTTAACCTATCTGCATTCATTGCAAGGCACATAGAACAACCTGGATCTCTCCATTCAAAGCCAGCATCCATAAAAATTTTGTCTAAACCTTCCTGTTCTGCTTGTTTTTTGACTATTCCTGATCCAGGAACTACCATTGCTTGTTTGACATTATTTGCAATTTTTTTACCTTTTATTGTTTTTGCTGCTAATCTTAAATCTTCTATACGAGAATTAGTACAAGATCCAATAAATACCCGATCTATATATATATCGGTTAAAGGTATATTAGGTTTTAATCCCATATATTCTATAGCTCTTTCAATACTTTTTTGTTTAACAGGATCTTTCTCATGCATTGGATCTGGAACTTTTGAATCTATAGATAATACCATTTCTGGTGATGTACCCCATGTTACTTGAGGAGTAATATCTGCTGCATTTATATTAATAATAGAGTCAAAAATAGCATCTTTATCACTATGAAGATTTTTCCAAGATTCTACTGCTAAATCCCAATTTTTATCTTTAGGAGCAAATGGTAAGTCTTTAAAATACTCTATAGTTTTATCATCTACAGCTACTATACCTGATCTAGCACCTGCTTCTATAGCCATATTGCAAACAGTCATACGACCTTCTAATGATAAATCCATAATAGCCGAACCAGAAAACTCTATTGCATAACCTGTACCACCAGCTGTACCAATTATTCCAATAATATATAATATAATATCTTTAGCAGTACACCCTATTGGAAGTGCTCCATTAACATTAATTAACATGTTCTTACTTTTTTTCATAAGAAGAGTTTGAGTAGCTAATACATGTTCTACATCTGATGTACCAATACCCAAAGCTAATGCACCAAAAGCTCCATGTGTACTAGTATGAGAATCACCACAAACAACTGTCATTCCAGGTAGTAAAATGCCTTGTTCTGGACCTATTACATGAACAATACCTTGCCTAATATCATTCATACTAAACTCTTTTATATTATATTTTTTACAATTATTTTCTAGAGTTTGTACTTGTAATTTGGATATAGGATCTGATATACCATTAATCCTATTAATAGTAGGAACATTATGATCAGCTACTGCTATATTAGATTCAATACGCCAAGGTTTTCTATTAGCAATAGATAATCCTTCAAAGGCTTGAGGACTAGTTACTTCATGTAACAATTGACGATCTATATATAATACAGATGTACCATCTGATTCTTGATAAATTACATGAGAATCCCACAATTTATCATATAAAGTTTGGTTCATAAAAATCTCTTTATAAAAACGAAATAAGAATAAATAGATAAATAAATCTAATTTGATATTTTTTAATAAAATTAATTTTAATTATCCACATTGACCTCTATTTAATAAAAAATGATCCATAAGAATAATAGCTAACATAGCTTCTGCTATTGGTATGGCTCTTATTCCAACACAAGGATCATGTCTACCAAAAGTCTGTACTATAACTGGATTATTATTTATATCTATTGAATGTCTAGGTATTCTTATACTAGAAGTTGGTTTAATAGCTAAAGAAACATTTATAGGTTGTCCAGTAGAAATACCTCCTAATATACCTCCTGAATGATTGGTTTTAAATCCTTCAGGATAAATTTCATCACCGTGTTCTGAGCCTAATTGTTCTACACAATTAAAACCAGAGCCTATAGATACACCTTTTACTGCATTTAATCCCATCATAATATATGCAATATCTGCATCTAAACGATTATATATTGGTTGTCCTAAACCAACAGGTATATTTTCTGCTATTATTTCAATACGAGCACCAATAGAATCACCTTTTTTTCTAAGTTGATCCATATATTCTTCAAGTTTTGATATTATTTCAATATTTGGTGCATAAAATAAATTTTTATTAACATGATCCCAAGATATAAAAGGTATATGAATTTTACCAAGTTGACTCATATATCCACGGATAATAACATTATTATTTTCTAATAACCATTTTTTTGCAATAGCACCTGCAGCAACAGTAGGAGCTGTCATTCTAGCAGATGATCTGCCACCACCTCTTGGGTCCCTAATTCCATATTTTTTATAATATGTAAAATCAGCATGACCAGGCCTAAATGAGTTAGCAATATTAGAATAATCATTACTTTTATGATCAATATTTTTAATCACCATAGCTATTGGGGATCCAGTTGTTACTCCATTATAAATACCTGATAATATCTCAACTTTATCAAGTTCTTGCCTTTGAGTAACATGGCGTGAAGTACCTGGTCTCCTGCGATCTAATTCTTTTTGTATATCATCAATATCCAATTGTAGCCCTGGCGGACAACCATCTACTATACATCCTATAGCTGGACCATGAGATTCACCAAAATTTGTAATACGGAATAAATTACCTAATGAGTTACCTGACATAAAAGATATGATATAAGTTAATTTTTAAAATGAAAATGATAAAATACTATACTAAAAATTTTTGTATAAAAATACATACAAGTTAATATGTATATTAACTTGTACAAAAAAACAACACTAATGAATAAATTTGTTAATTTCAAATAATTCATTCCAACTATCTAATGCTACCATATAGTCATGAGATGAACAATTTGTAAGATTTTTTCTCCAAATTTTACTACCTGGAATACCACTTATAAATTTAGAAAGAACTTTAGCTATTGGTTTTATATTATATGTTTTATAATATTCTCTTTTCATATATTCTGTCATTATTTGAATAACTTCAATATCGCTCTTTAGTTTGTCTTCTTCCCAAATATATTTAGCAATATTTGAAATAATACGTGGATTATTTACAACTGCTCTTCCAAGCATAATTCCATCTAATTTAGATAATTCTAATATAGATTGCTCTACATTGTTTAGCCCACCATTTAAAACAATAGTAGCATTAGGAAAATCTCTTTTTAATTTATATACAAAACAATAATTTAATGGTGGAATCTTTCTATTTTCTTTAGGAGACATCTTATCTAATATTGCATTTCTAGCATGTACTATAAATATTCTACATCCAGTATCATAAATTTTACCTACAAAATCACACAAATAATCATATGAGTAATTATGATCCAGCCCAATACGATGTTTAATAGTGATTGGTATATAGTTAACAGCATCCATCATTGATTTTATGCAATCAGTTATAACAGATGTATGCTTCATTAAAATAGCACCAAATAAACCATGTTGCACTTTATACGAAGGACAACCACAATTTAAATTGATTTCATCAAAACCAATTTTTTCTATTATTTTAGCTGCTTTATACATCATAGATGCATTATTACCTCCCAATTGCAAAGCAACAGGATGTTGTGATGGACAAAAATCGAAATCTTTAATAATCTTATTTGTATTTAAAACAGCATTTACATGCAACATTTCAGTATATAAACGAGTATTTTTAGATAATAACCTTAAAAAAAACCTATAATGAACATCAGTAATACCCAACATAGGAGCTACACATAGTTGCCATTTGTTTTTATTATTCATTACAATTTTGTTAAAAATATTAACTTTTATTAGAATTTTCAATATATTTTTTATGGCTATCAAGAATTTCTTTATGAGCTATATCAATATTTTCCCATTTATTTACTTTTACCCACTTACCCTTTTCTAAATCTTTATAGTGTTCAAAAAAATTTTGAATTTTTTCCAGCTCATATTTAGATAAATCTAAATAACTAATTATTTTGTTATATGGAGGATAAATTTTACCAATAGGTAATGCTAAAATTTTTTTATCCTGACCTGATTCATCTTCCATATCTAATAAACCTATAGCACGACATTTAATTGCAGTACCAGTTTGTATTGGATAAGGAGTAATTACTAATACATCTGATGGATCACCATCATCAGATAATGTTTCAGGTATATATCCATAGTTACAGGGATAACGCATAGAAGTTAACATAAAACGATCAACAAACACTACACCTGAATCTTTATCAACTTCATATTTCACAGGATCAGAATTCATTGAAATTTCTATAATTACATTAAAACTATCTGGCAATTTAATGCCAGAATCAATATACTTTAAACTCATATATCACCTTATAAAAATTTAATCAAATAATTAATATTATAACGGATTATTTTTAATATCATCTATTGGTAATATTAAATTAGAAAAATCTAAAGGCAAATTGATTGTATAACTAAATAATAGCTTCCAGTATTTTTCAAAATCATTTTTGCGATCAAGTATTTTATATAAGTTACAAAGTAATATAATAGAATTTATTTTTTTAGTTTTATTAATATTGCTTGATATACTTTTAATAAGAAAATATTCAGTTTGCCCCCATAATTGATTTAAAAAACATAAATAACCAATATAATAAAATAAAATAAAATTATTTGGTTTTTTTGATAATAATGATTCTAATATTGCTAATTTTTTAGGAATTCTTTTAATACTATCATTAGTATATTGATCTAATATTTTTGTATCTAATATTTTTGTATTTTCATGAAATAAATAATCTTCTATTAATCTTGAAGAAGAATCATAATATCCAAAATTTTTGTAAGTACAAGAACCTGCTAATACTATTTCTGGTAATATTTTTTCATATTTTTGTAAACTATCCCATATTTTGATAAATTCTTCATAAGATTGACTATCATAAATTAATTTAGGAATTAATAATTTATTATTAATAATATAAGTATCTTTATTAATAATTTTCATATGCAATTGTTTTTTATTTAAAATAAATGCTTCTTTATAATTTTTCAAATGTAAATTAATATTTAACATTGTCATCATTGCAAAAGATTTAAATTCTTTTTTTTTCATTAGAAAATTTAATATCAATAAACATTCATCAAATTTTTTTTCTTTAAGTAGTATATGTGTTAAAAAAATATTGTTTATTGTTTTATAGTATTTTTGATATGTAAAATTTTGAAAGTCTTTTAATCTATTATTAACATCTTGTAAGTTATTTATTTTCAAATTTAATTTGATCAATAATATCAAAGCAATATATTTAAAATATTGATAATTATTTAAATTATATAATTTTTCTAAAAAAGTTTTAGCTTCCAAATCTTTATCAATTATTAATAATATGATTGATTTTTCTAATAAATTTATACTATTTTGAAATATGTATTTTTTTCTCAAATTAGAAATTTTTCTAGGAATCTTAAATAAATCAAAAAATATTTTAATTAAAATATTTGATATATAGAAAAATAGAATTATAGAAAATAAAAATGAAAACAAGGAAAAATGAATATACCATGGATCTAATATTATCCATATATTACCTGGATTAAATTTCAATAAAATTGAGCAAAAAATTGTAGATATTAATATCATTAATAAACGATAATATGACATATAATAAACCTATGTAAATTAAAACTTGATATAGAATATCAGATTTGATTCACAATCATGCAATTGATTGAAACTAATAAACAATATTATTTTGATAAAGTAGATAAATTTTTAAAAAATTATTAAATTTATTCAAAAAAATTAAAAAATTTAATTTTATTGATAATACATATTTCATATTTGTTAAAAATTAAACATATATGTTTAATTTTTGCTATTTAAAAATGCTTGAAAATTATAAATTTTCATATTTTAAAATTTAAATAAATACTCAAATAATTGTTATTTTCAGGTTATTATTAAATATTAAATTTATAACTATCACATAATTTTTTTATAATTATAGATAATTTGCTTTATAATAAATTTAGCAAGTATAAAAATAAAGCATAAATTTTAATTAATAAAATTTATGCTTTATTTTTTACAAATTGATAAAATTGATAACTTTGTTAAATTATTGATTTTAATAATTTACCCATTTCAGAAGGATTGCGAGTAGTTTTTATTCCACATTCTTCCATGACTTTTAATTTAGCATCTGCAGTATCAGCACCGCCAGAAATTAAAGCACCAGCATGACCCATTCTTTTTCCTGCTGGTGCTGTCACACCAGCAATAAATCCTACAATAGGCTTACGCATATTATTTTTTGCCCAAATAGCAGCCTCTACTTCATCAGGGCCACCTATTTCACCAATCATTATTACAGCTTCAGTATCTGGATCATCGTTAAATAATTTAAGAATATCAATATGTTTCAAACCATTTATTGGATCTCCACCAATACCAACAGCACTTGATTGACCTAAACCTAATTCAGTAACTTGAGCTACTGCCTCATAAGTTAAAGTACCTGATCTACTAACAATACCAATTTTACCTTTACGATGTATATGCCCTGGCATAATTCCTATTTTTATTTCTTCTGGAACAATTAATCCAGGACAATTTGGTCCTAAAAGTAACGTTTTACTATTCATATGACGCATATGATTTCTTACTTCTAACATATCTTTAACTGGAATGCCTTCAGTAATACATATGACTAAATCTAACTGAGCATTAACTGCTTCTAATATAGCTGCTGCTGCACCTGATGGTGGCACATATATAACTGATACAGTAGCACCTGTAACTTTTTTAGCTTCATTTACAGAAGAAAAAATTGGTATTCCTTCAAAATCTTCACCAGCTCTTTTAGGGTTAACACCAGCTACAAATGCTGATTTTCCATTAGCATAATCACGACACATGCGTGTATGAAACTGACCTGTCTTACCAGTAATACCTTGAGTAATTACTTTAGTGTTTTTATCTATCAGAATTGACATTTTATAAATCCTTTGGAATTTATTTAGTAGCTGTTACTATTTTATTTGCAGCATCTGCCATAGTATCTGCGCTAATAATAGGTAATCCAGAATCAGCAAGCATTTTCTTGCCTAATTCTTCATTTGTTCCTTTCATTCTTACTACAAGAGGAACTTGCAAATTTACAGCCTTACATGCTGATATTATACCCTCTGCAATTACATCACAACGCATTATGCCACCAAAAATATTTACTAAAATAGCTTTGACACTTTTATTTTTTAACATAATTTTGAAAGCTTCTGTTACTTTTTCTGCTGTTGCTCCTCCACCAACATCAAGAAAGTTTGCAGGTTCACAACCAAATAGTTTGATTGTATCCATAGTAGCCATAGCTAATCCAGCACCATTAACCAAACATCCTATATTACCATCAAGTTGTATATAAGCTAAATCAAATTTACTAGCTTCTATTTCAGCTGAATTTTCTTCGTCTAAATCTCTATATTCTAGTATATCTTTATGTCTAAATATTGCATTTGCATCAAAATTAAATTTTGCATCAAGTGCTATAATTTTTCCTTTGCTATCTAAAATAAGAGGATTAATCTCCACTAATGAAGCATCTGTATCCCAATAAGTTTTATAAAGTTTTTTGAATTCTTTAATGGCGTTTTCTAAGGAAGTATTTGGTATACCAATACTTTTTGCTAAATATTCTGCATCTTTATCATTCAATCCATTTATTGGATCGATAAAAATTTTAACAATTTTTTCAGGAAATTTATTAGCTACTTCTTCTATTTCCATACCACCTTCACTAGAGGCCATCATACAAATTTTTTGTGAACTACGATCAGTTACTATGCCTAAATAATATTCTTTTTGAATATCAGCACCTTCTTCTATTAATAGACGACGAACCTTTTGTCCATCACTACCTGTTTGATGAGTGACTAATTGCATTCCTAAAATTTCAGAAGCATATTTTTGAACTTCTTCAATAGATTTAGCAATCTTTACTCCACCACCTTTACCTCTTCCTCCAGCATGTATTTGAGCTTTCACTACCCAAACTGGACCACCTAGTTTTTTAGCAACTTTAACTGCTTCATCTACAGAAAATGCTGCCATGCCTTGTGGTACTGTCACATCGAACTTTCTAAGCAATTCCTTAGCTTGATATTCATGGATTTTCATTTGTTACCTACAATATTTTATTAAGAACTAAATAATAGCAAAGACATAATTAATATGTCATGAAAATTTTCTTATGAAAGAAAATTAATATATAAAAAATAACATTAAACAAAATATGTATAATTTAATTGTACCAATGCATGTATATTAAATTCAAGCAAAACAGTGATTTATTAAAATATAATTATTTAATAGTTTAAAATATCAAGTCATATATAAAACTTCTTGATAACAAAAATTTTACTTTTTTAATATTCTAATTTATTTATAAATCTTACATAAAAACGTTTATTTAAAATTATCTTTATACGCTCATATTCATTTAATTCAGTCTTTATTTTTTATGTCTGAACTATATAAAAATACTATATTTAATTTTTTTCTATCAAGTGATAAATTTGTTGCAAATCTATCACTTGATAGAAAATTATTTTAGTCTAATGTATCTAATAAAAATTTTATATCATCATTTTCATAATTAAAAATTTTTAGTTTTAAAAACAATTAATATATAGAAAAATCTTTTTTAGATAATAAATTTAATTTTATAGAAATGAATAATTGATTCATTATATAAAAAATTCTTAATCTAAGTAGTCTTTTCATCAATCATATTATCTAATAATATTACCTTACGCACTTGTGTACTATAATGTTCTCTGATCATATTTTCTATTTCTAGAGAAATTTCTTTATTTGTTCTTAAAAATTCTCTAACATTATCTTTACCTTGACCAATTTTATTACCTTTATAACTATACCAAGAACCTGATTTATCTATAATATTTAAATTAACTCCTAAATCTATGATTTCTCCTTCTTTTGAAATACCTGTCCCATATAAAATATCAAATTCTGCTTGTTTAAAAGGAGGAGCTACTTTATTTTTTACTACTTTGACTCTAGTTTCACTACCAATTACTTCATCTCCTTTTTTAATAGAGCCAATGCGTCTAATATCTAAACGTATTGAAGAATAAAATTTCAAAGCATTACCTCCTGTAGTTGTTTCAGGACTTCCAAACATTACGCCTATCTTCATTCTTATTTGATTGATAAAGATAACTATACAATTTGTTTTTTTGATATTAGATGTTAATTTACGTAAAGCTTGACTCATTAATCGTGCTTGTAATCCAGGTAAAGAATCACCCATCTCTCCTTCTATTTCAGCTTTTGGTACTAAAGCAGCAACAGAATCTATTATTACTAAATCAACTGATCCAGATCTTACTAAAGCATCTGTAATTTCTAATGCTTGTTCACCAGTATCAGGTTGAGAAACAAGTAGATCAACTAAATTAATACCTAATTTAGAGGCATATTTTACATCTAAAGCATGTTCAGCATCTATAAATGCACAAATACCACCTGTTTTTTGCATTTCAGCTATAGTATGTAAAGTTAAAGTTGTTTTACCTGATGATTCAGGTCCATATATCTCTATAACTCTACCTCTTGGTATGCCACCAACACCTAAAGCTATATCTAAACTGATAGAACCTGTAGAAACAACTTGTATATCATTTTGTATATTATTATCTCCATAAATCATTACAGAGCCTTTGCCAAATTGTTTTTCAATTTGAGAGATAGTTGTTGCTAATATCTTACTCTTATCATTATTTGTTTTATCGATCATTTACAATATGTTCCTTATTAATTTTATAGATGTTTATACAAAAAATATTTTTTAAAATTTAATATTAAATAGGACGTAAAATTTTTGGACTTTTCCATTTTGCATCTTTCATAGACCTTTCTATTAAATCATCTACTTCTAATAAAGAAGAAAATATTGCCATTCTTATATTAATACCATTATCTGCTTGACGAAATATTGCTAATCTAGGATCTTTATCAAGATCTGTACTAAGATCATAAGATCCAGGCCTACTATCTCTAGGTAAAGGATGCATAACTATAGTATCTTTCTTACAATATAAATTTAATTTTGCTAAATTAATTTGAAAACTAGATTCAGAATCAATATCTATCTCAGAAGTAAAACGTTCTTTTTGTAATCTTGTAGCATATATCACATCAACATTTTCTAGTCCACTAGTTATAGAATTTTTTTCCTCTATTACATTACCTTTAGTAGAAGCTTGGTCTATTAAATATTTTGGCATTTTTAAAATATTAGGTGAAATTAATGAAATTTTAAGACCTTTATAAAGAGATAATAATTTTATAAGTGAATGTACAGTCCGACCATATTTTAAATCTCCTACTATAGCTATATGGGATCCATCTATAGTTTTATTTAATTTATCAAATTCAGTTAATATGGTATATAAATCTAATAATGCTTGACTAGGATGTTCTCCAGGACCATCTCCACCATTTACTACTGGAATATTTGTTGCATTAGCAAATTGAGCTACAGATCCAATTTCTGGATGTCTAATTACCATAATATCAACATAGCCACTAATAACTTTGCTAGTATCACTAATAGATTCTCCTTTAGCCATCGAAGAAAATGTAAATCCTGTAGTATCACATACAGATCCTCCAAGTCTACAAAATGCAGCTCCAAAACTTACTCTAGTTCTAGTGCTAGCTTCAAAAAATAAATTCCCTAATACTGCTCCTTCCAAAACTCTACAAATTTTTTGTCGAGTTGTAATAGGTTTCATCATATCTGCTATTCTAAAAAGTTTTTCAACACTATCTCTATCAAATTGGTCAATAGATAAAAGATGGTTTGTGTTATTATAACTAATAGTATTTTTCAAAGTTTTATTCCTATTTTTAATAATTATAATATTTATATAAATTATAAACTATCAATATAAAGTAGTAATATATAAATTAGTTATTGATTATATGTGAATTATTTTTTTAATATTAATAATACAAATCATATACTGATAGAAGTATAATAAACATCTATCTATAGATAAATAGATTTTTTATGATATATTTTTAATCAATTATATGTTTTAGGTAAATTATGGCTGGACATAGTAAATGGGCTAATATTCAACATCGTAAAAATCGTCAAGACTCCAAAAAAGGAAAACTTTGGACAAAATTAATTAGAGAAATTACAATTGCAGCACGTGAAGGTGGTAAAGATATTAATAATAATTCAAAACTTCGTATAGCATGCGAAAAAGCTAATAATGTAAACATGCCAAAAGATAATATACAAAGAGCGATTAAACGTGGTATTGATAATACCCAAATGGATTATATTGAAGCTAGGTATGAAGGTTATGGTATTTCTGGATCAGCTATTATAGTTGATACTATGACTGATAATAAAATTCGTACTACCTCAGAAGTAAGAAGTATTTTTAATAAATACCAAGGTCATTTAGGTCAAGAAGGTTCTGTATCTTTTTTATTTAATTATTGTGGACAAATTGTATTTTCACCTAATATTATAGAAAATGCAGATATAGAAAATAAAATTATAGATATTGCCTTATTTCATGATGCAGAAGATATTATTGTAGATGATGATGGGTTTATTGAAATAATTTGTGCTCCTAAAAAATATAGTGAATTACATTTAGATTTTAAAAATTTAGGATTAAAAACAGAAATAGAATGCTTGACTATGAAACCTATTAATGAAATTAGACTTAATGATAATGATCTTATTAAATTTAAAGAAATGATAGAAAATTTACAAGCTCTTGATGATATAAAAGAAGTATATTCAAATGTAATTTTTTAAATTGTTAAATATAGCATAATAATTACATTCTAATTTTATGTCTATTATTAATTATATTAAAAAATTTTTTTTAAATTAAAAATTGTGGTTAATTATGAAATTACTAGTTATAGGATCTGGTGGTAGAGAGCATGCTCTTGTTTGGCGTTTATCTTTATCACCAAGAGTGAAAAAAATTTATGTATCACCAGGAAATGCTGGTACTGCTAATAATGACCGTATAGAAAACATATCTGAAACAGATATAAACGATCTAATTAATTTTGCGAAAATACATAATATAAATATGACAATTGTAGGTCCAGAAGCTCCTTTAGCTGCTGGAATAGTTGATAATTTTAGAGAAGCAGGATTAAAAATTTTTGGCCCAACTAAAGCAGCAGCACAGTTAGAAAGTTCAAAAATTTTTGCTAAAAATTTTATGATAAAACATAAAATTCCTACTGCTAAATATGCTTGTTTTGAAAATGCTGTTGAAGCACATAACTATATAGATAATGAAGAAATGCCTATAGTAATAAAAGTTGATGGGTTAGCTTCAGGAAAAGGTGTAGTGGTAGCTAAAAGCAAAGAAGAAGCACATGATGCTATTAATAAATTTACTAATAATTTTTATAGCCAAAATATATTAATAGAAGAATATTTAGAAGGAGAAGAAGCATCATTTATAGTAATGTCTGATGGAACTAATGTATTAGCTTTAGCAACAAGTCAAGATCATAAAAGACTATTAGATGAAGATTTAGGTCCAAATACTGGAGGTATGGGAGCATATTCACCAGCAAGTATAATTACTCCTGATATATATAATAGAATTATGAGAGATGTAATTTTACCAACTATTAATGGTATGTCTAAAGATGGTATACCATTTACTGGATTTTTATATGCTGGCGTTATGATATCAAATAAATTAAATAATTCTGCTGAAAAAGATATAAAAATATTAGAATTTAATTGTCGTATAGGAGATCCAGAAGCTCAACCAATCATGATGAGGATGAAAACAGATTTAGTAGATATTTTTGAGCATGCTATTAATAATTCCCTTGATAAAGCAGAAATTATGTGGGATCGTAGAACTGCTGTAGGTGTAGTTATTGCTTCAAAAGGATATCCAGATAATCCTGAACTTGGATTTCCTATAACTGGGTTACCAAAAGATACTGATGAATGTGTAGTTTTTCATTCAGCTACAAAAAAATTAAATAATGAAATTATTACTTCTGGTGGTAGAGTATTATGTGTTACTACATTGGGAGATTCTATTCGTATAGCTAGAGAAAAAGCTTATGATATTATTAGTAATATTCATTTTGATGGAATGCAATATCGCAAAGATATAGGATGGCGAGCTATGAAATCTAACAAAAAAAATAATTAAAATATATAAAAAATTTATTAAGAATATCAAATTATTTTTATATTGATATTTTTAATAAATTAAAATATCAATATATTATGTCTTTACTAAAAATCAATTAAATAATTTCAATTGTAATGGTATTTAATATATTAAGTTTTAATGAAATAAAAATTTTTTAAATTTATTTTATTTGATAGAGATCAATTTTTAGTATAGAATCAATCGTCAAAATATATTTTTTATTTGAATTTTCTTTAAATTTTATTAAAAAAATATGAATTCTTCAAAAAATTTATAACAAAATGGAATGTATAAAGAACATATAGGAATTTTAGGCGGCAGTTTTGATCCAGTACATAAAGGTCATATAGCTATAGCAAGAAGTGCTATTAATATTTTAAAACTTAATAAAATATTATTAATACCATGTGCTATACATTCTCAAAAATCTCAATTAATAGCTTCTATTAAACATAGACTATCTATGTTAAAAATAGCCGTCCAATATGAAAATAATATTTATGTTGATGAAATAGAAACTAAAGTTAATGAAATTAACTATACTATAGATACTATAAAATATTTTTATACTCAAAGAAAAAATCATATATATTATTTAATAATAGGATCAGATCAATTAATTAATTTTTGTTCTTGGCTAGAATGGGATAAAATTATTGATTTAGTAGATTTAGTTGTTTTTTCACGTGCTAATAAAAAAATATTTATACCAAATGATCTAAATCGTAAATTACTAGAAAAAAATAAATATATAAGATTATTGCCAAATCTATTTCACAAAATTTCATCAACTTCTATAAGACATAAAATAAATAATAAAAAATTAAACTTTGATAAAATTAATGAACTTGAAAAACCTATAATAGAATATATAAAAAAATTTAATTTATATATTAATAAATAAAATAAATCATATGAATATAGACAAAAATATCAATAAATTAGAATTCACTATAATAAATGCTCTATCTGATATTAAAGCACAAGATATTAAAGTATTTGATACTAATAGAGAAACAAGCGTACTTTTTGATAAAGTTATTATTGCTACTAGTACATCAAATACTCATACACGTGCTTTAGCATATAATACTATAAAACAAATCAAGAAAAAATTAAATTTAAAATCCATTAGAGTAGAAGGTGAAAAAAATGGTGAATGGATTGTAATTGATACAAGCTATATTATTATACATATAATGCAATCTAAATGTAGATCATATTATAATATAGAAGAATTATTTAATACATTTTAAGAACCATAAAACCATTAAAGCATAAAAAAACCCTAATATAATTTAATATATTAGGGCTTTTAATTAAAAAAAGAAGCCTGACCATAACCTACTTTCACAGATGTACATCTACTATCATCGGCGCAAAAGCGTTTAACTTTCCTGTTCGAGATGGGAAGGAGTGGATCAACTTTGCTATAGTGATCAGGCAAAACCTTTAAGATTATATAAAATTATAATCCTTAAATCAATTCGAAGAAACACAACTTCTATATATTAATTAATTTAATTAATAAAAAATAGATCGCATTATATTATACAATTTTCTTAAAATATATAATCAATATAACCTTTAGAGTTATAGGATCAAGCCTCACGGGCAATTAGTATCGGTTAGCTGAATACATTACTGTACTTACACACCCGACCTATCAACGTTCTGGTCTTGAACGACCCTTTAGGGAGATCTAGTCTCCGGGATACCTTATCTTCAGACGAGTTTCCCGCTTAGATGCTTTCAGCGGTTATCTCTTCCATACTTAGCTACCCGGCTATGCCATTGGCATGACAACCGGTACACCAGAGGTATGTCCACTCCGGTCCTCTCGTACTAGGAGTAGCTTCTGTCAAGTATCCAACGCCCACGGCAGATAGGGACCAAACTGTCTCACGACGTTTTAAACCCAGCTCACGTACCTCTTTAAATGGCGAACAGCCATACCCTTGGGACCTGCTTCAGCCCCAGGATGAGATGAGCCGACATCGAGGTGCCAAACACCGCCGTCGATATGAACTCTTGGGCGGTATCAGCCTGTTATCCCCAGAGTACCTTTTATCCGTTGAGCGATGGCCCTTCCATTCAGAACCACCGGATCACTATGTCCTGCTTTCGCATCTGTTCGACGTGTCAGTCTCACAGTTAAGCACGCTTAT